>DAOUPC010000098.1 GCA_030626365.1 Paracoccaceae bacterium | reverse complement strand
CGTATTCGGTTCCTGTTTGGCGGGGTCCGGCGCAAAGTGTTCGGCGAAGACTGTGCGCTGAGCAAACACCCGCTGGTTTTTGTCGGTCAGGATGTTCAACCGGGGGTGCATCCGCATTGTGCGGCGCATGTGGCGTGCGCTGATTTCACGGCACTGATCCGGCACTATAAATTCACGGACGACCCTTTTGGCCGCGATGTGCAATCGGTGCAGGGGGCAACAATATCGCATGGTGAGGATCGCCAAAGGCTGGATATCGTACAGAACGATCCGGATCTGACACTTTTTTCGCCCACTTCGCGGCCCTTTACCGGCATTGCCGGTTTGCAGGAAAACGGATTTCTGGTGCGCTCGGCACAGTTTTCGGCCTTTGTTGATGAAAGTGTGACCAATGATTGATCCTGCGACTGACCCTGCGCCCCCCATCATCGACGCCGTGGTGATCGGGCGCAACGAGGGCGCGCGGCTGATCGCCTGTCTGGCCTCTTTGCAGGGGCGGGTGCGGCGCATAATTTATGTGGATTCCGGGTCGGATGATGGCAGCACACAGGCGGCTCGCGCCGCCGGGGCCGAGGTGATTGATCTGGATATGTCGCGGCCCTTTACGGCGGCACGGGCCCGTAACGCGGGGCTGGCGCAGGTATCGGATGGCGATTTTGTGCAACTGGTCGATGGGGATTGCCGCATTGATCCCGGCTGGATCGATATGGCCGCAAGGTTTCTGACAGCCCATGCGGGTACTGCCGTGGTTTGCGGGCGACGCCGGGAACTGCACCCCGAAGCATCGGTTTACAACCGCCTGTGTGACCATGAATGGGACACCCCGGTGGGCAAGGCAAAGGCCTGTGGTGGTGATGCCATGATGCGCCTTGATGCCGTGCAGGCGGCGGGGGGGTTTCGCGATGACCTGATTGCCGGGGAAGAACCGGAATTATGCCTGCGACTGCGCCAGGACGGCTGGATGGTTGAGCGGCTGAATGGTGAAATGACGCAGCATGATGCGCAGATCCTGCGCTTTGGTCAGTGGTGGACCCGCAGTCGCCGCGCCGGCCATGCCTTTGCCGAGGGGGCCGCCCTGCATGGTGCCCCGCCGCACCGCCACTGGGTACACGAAACCCGCCGGGCGTTGATCTGGGGGGCGGTTTTGCCGCTGATCATGTTGGGGCTGATGGTGGCGACACCTTGGGCGGCGCTGTTGGGGCTGGCCTATCCGGCGCAGATGGTGCGACTGGGCCAGCGCGGTGACTGGGAACTGGCATTGTTCACCACGCTGGGAAAATTCCCCGAGGCGCAGGGCGCTTTGCAATACCGTTTCAGTCGCCTGCGCGGGCGCAGGACCGGATTGCTGGAATATAAGTGACCCGGATCAGCGGCCCCGGCCACGCAGGTGCAGGGCGGCGATCACCAGTTCTGGCAGGATCATAAAGTTGTGCGCATACCGGGGCATCATCCGGACCGGATTGCTTAGCGCCCTCCACAGCCATTCCAGCGCCAAACGGCGCATCCACATCGGCGCGCGCACCTGATGCCCCCCCAGAAAATCCAGCCCGGCACCAATGCCTGCAAACCCGACCTTGGGTGCCCGTTCGCGCCCGCGCTGGGCAAAGATTTCCTGCTTTGGGGCCCCAAGCGCCAGAAAACACAGCTGCACCTGCGCCTTGTCAAGCTGCGCCAGAATCGCGTCTGCCTCTGGCCCGGTCGGGTCAAATTTTCCGGTGGGCGACACACGCAACACGATATCAAGCCCCGGGGTCTTGTCGCACAAGGCCTGCGCCGCGTCGTCCAGCGCCACCTGCGTGGTTCCAACCAGCGCCACCGGCACGCCTTCTTCGGCGGCAAGTGCGCTCATCGGGGAAACCATGTCAGAGCCGGGCAGCAAATCAACTGGCCTGCCCGCCAGCATCGACAAAATCACCACCGGGTTGCCATCGGCAATCACCAGATCCTGCGCCGCATACGCATCAAGAAATTCCCGGGACGCCTTCATCTTGACCAGATGATCGACGTTGACCGTGGCCAGTGCAAAGCCTTCGCCGACACGAAACCGGCGGCGAACCTCGTTCATCAGGGCCGCATGTGTCGGCACGTTGATGGTGATGGTTCGATCCGCAAAGGTAAATTCCATGGGATCTGTCCTGTTCGCGTTTTTTCGTACTTAAGTCGCAACACCGTAAGGGGCCGGATGGCGGCCCGCAATCCCGACGTGGCGTTGTATCCTTGCCATTGTCCGGCACGAGGATTGTCAGGTGATCACGCGACGCGGGACAGCCGGTTGCCCGGTTGCTAAGATACTGTTTGCCGACACTACGCATCCTGACCACAACAACCCCGAGCCCGTGAATGCCAAACACCCTTGCCTATCTGATGCTGATGATCTGGCCGCTGGTCTGTGTGATGCTGTTTCGGCGTCTGGCGCTGGAACGGGCGCTGATCTGGTGCATTCTGGGCGGGTATCTGGTGCTGCCGCCGCTGGCCAATTTTGATTTGCCTCTGGTGCCGGCAATGGACAAGTATTCGATCCCCAACATCGCCACCTTTGTAATCTGCGTCGTCCTTTTGCGGCGCAAGATATCCCTTCTTTGGCCTAAATCGGGGATCGCACGGGTTCTGAGCGCCCTGTTTATACTAAGCGTCATTCCCACCGTTGCGACCAATGGTGAACCTATCCTGTTTCAGGTGATCGCCAACAGTGAACCAATCACCTTTATCGTTGATCAACTGCCGGGGCTTGGGCTGCGGGACCTGTTTTCGGTGCTGGTTTCCCAAGTTATCATGCTGTTGCCCTTTTTCATGGCGCGCCAGTATCTGGGGTCGGACACCGGCCTGCGCGAACTGTTGCTGGCGCTGGCCATTGGCGGGCTGATCTATTCGATCCCTTCGCTGATCGAGATCAGGCTAAGTCCGCAGATCAATGTCTGGATCTACGGGTTCTTTCAACACAGCTTTGAACAGATGATGCGAAATGGCGGGTTCCGCCCCATTGTGTTCCTGCCCCACGGGTTGTGGCTGGCGTTCTTTATGATGACTGCCGTGCTGGCCGCCGCGGCGCTGTCGCGCACGGTTACGGGACCGACACGGGGGCGGTATTTGCTGGCCACGGCCTATCTGGCCGCTGTGCTGGTGTTGTGCAAAAGTCTGGCGTCACTGGCCTATGGCGTGGTCTTTACCCCGGTGGTTCTGCTGGCCAGCCCAAAGGTGCAGATCCGGCTGGCGATCCTTTGCGCGCTGGTGGCGATTATTTATCCGATGCTGCGCAACACAGGGTCGATCCCGCTGGATGCCATTCTGGCCCAGGCCGAAGCAATCAGCCCGGACCGGGCGCAATCACTGGGATACCGGTTTGATAACGAAGAACAATTACTGACGCGCGCGCATGAAAAGCCGTGGTTTGGCTGGGGTGGCTGGGGGCGTAACCTGATCAGGCATGTTGAGACTGGTGAAATCCTGTCAATCCCGGATGGCCGCTGGATTATCGTGTTCGGCACCTTTGGCTGGGTTGGTTACTTGGCTGAAATGGGGCTGCTTGCGGCCCCTCTGTTTCTGCTGGGCCTGCGCGTGCATCATATGCGAACGGACCAGATTTCGCCCTATGTCGCCCCAATTGCGATAATTCTGGCCGCAACCATGATTGATATGCTGTTGAATGCGACCCTGATACCCATAACCTGGATGTGTGCAGGGGCGATTCTGGGCTATGTTGAACAATTACGGCAATCCCAGATGACTACCGGCAAGCGCCGGTTATTCGGTGAAGGCCCGGTGATCGGGCGGGCAAATAATAATCAGGATGGGAAACCGGATCGGCGTTCGGTTTTGTGACTCTGGGATATGGATGCACATGTACCCGCAATCACATTGTTTACACTTTTGGCCTAATCATGCCCAAAGGCCATTTTTGCCCGGCCTGATGATACAAACGAAATCTGGCATATGAAATTTTACCCATTCTTATCAGTAGGTTGGGCGTAAATTGTGTATTCAAGAAGAATCAATTCTAGGGGTGCCCCCTGTTTTCCAATAAAAACTGATCGGTGTGGAGGGCTGATGTAGACGAAAATTGGATCGTTTGGTCAGGCATGGGTATTGGTGAAAAAGAACTGCCGCATGGCAACGATATTGCCATTGTCGGTATGTCCGTCTGTGTTCCGGGTGCGGATTCGGCGGCGCAATTCTGGGATAATCTGCGCAATGGCGTCGAATCCATACAGGCCCTGGACGAAGAGGCCCTGCTGGCTGCCGGTGAACGCCCCGATCTGATCCGCCACAAAGATTATGTGCCCGCCGCCGCACGGCTGGAGGGGTTCGACCAGTTTGACGCCGAGTTCTTTGGTTTCAGCCCGAAAGAAGCGGCGATTCTGGACCCCCAGCACCGAAAGTTCCTTGAGGTGGCATGGGAGGCGATGGAAATTGCCGGACATCCACCGGAAACCGTTGATGGGCCGATTGGCGTTTATGCCGGGTGCGGCATGGGCAGCTATTTCTATTTCAACATCTGTTCTAACCCGGGTCTGGTGGATGATGTGGGCATGTTCCTGCTGCGCCATACCGGCAACGACAAGGATTTCCTGTCGACCCGTGTCAGCCATATCTTTGACCTGAATGGGCCGTCCATCAACCTGCAAACGGCCTGCTCTACATCTCTGGTGGCGGTGCATTTCGCCTGCGAGGCGCTGCGCAAGGGTGACTGCACCATGGCGCTGGCCGGGGGTGTTACGATCGAGTTGCCGCAGGGACGCGGGTATCTTTACAAGGAAAACGAAATCCTGTCGCCGGACGGGCATTGCCATGCGTTCGATCACCGGGCGCAGGGCACGGTTTTTGGCAGTGGCGCAGGGGCGGTCGCGCTGAAACGGCTAAGTGATGCGGTGGAAGATGGCGACCATATCTGGGCCGTCATCAAGGGCAGCGCGATCAACAATGACGGGTCCGCCAAGGCCGGGTATCTGGCCCCGTCAGTTGATGGTCAGGTGGCGGCGGTTTCAATGGCGCTGGCGGCGGCAAATGTGCCTGCTGACACCATCGATTATGTCGAATGCCACGGCACCGGCACCTATCTGGGCGACCCGATCGAGGTATCCGCCCTGACCGAGGCATTTCGTGAAACAACCGCCGACACCGGCTTTTGCCGGGTCGGGTCGGTCAAGACCAACATCGGCCATCTGGACACGGCCGCCGGGGTTGCCGGGTTGGTCAAGACCGCGCTGGGACTGCATCATCAACAGATCCCGCCCAGCCTGGGGTACGAGGCCCCGAATCCGGCCATCGATTTTGAAACCAGCCCGTTCCGGGTTAATGACACCTTGCGCGACTGGACCTCGCACAAGGGGCCGCGCAGGGCCGGGGTGAATGCCTTGGGGGTTGGCGGCACCAACGTACATACCATTCTGGAACAGGCCCCCGACCGCGGTGCATCCGAAGAATCCGATTTTCCGTTTCACGTATTGTGCCTGTCGGGTCGCACCCGCGCCGCGCTTGAGGCCAACACCAAGGCATTAACGGCACACCTGAGGGCCAACCCGGAGCTGTCGCTGGCCGATGTGGCCTTTACCCTGAAAGAGGGGCGGCGCGGGTTTGAAAAGCGGCGCGTGGTCGTCGCCGAAACCGCGACCCAGGCCGCCGATCTGCTAGAGGCGGGCGATCCACGTCAGGTCTTTAACCATGACCGGGTGGGCACATCCCCGGACTGTGTTTTCATGTTCCCCGGCGGTGGCGCGCAATTTACCGGCATGGCCCGCGATCTGTACGAAACCGAACCGGCCTTTGCCGAATGGATGGACCGGGGGCTGGATCATCTGGCCCCACAACTTGATTTCGACCTGCGCGCCCTGTGGCTGCCTGATCCGGCGGACCAAAAGGCGGCAGAGGCGCAGTTGACCAGACCGTCGATCCAGTTGCCGCTGATCATGATCGTCGAATATGCGCTGGCCCAACTGTGGATCAGTTGGGGCGTGCGGCCCGCCGTTCTGGTGGGCCATTCGATGGGTGAAAACACCGCCGCCTGTCTGGCCGGGGTGATAAGTTTCGAGGATTGCATCGATCTGGTGCTGTTACGGGGCCGGCTGTTTGACACCGTGCCCGCCGGCGGCATGCTAAGCGTATCACTGCCCGAGGGTGACCTGCGCGCACTGATCGGCACCGATCTGGACATTGCATCGCTCAATGCGCCGCAACTGACGGCCGTATCCGGGCCGCAGGGCGCGCTTGACCGGCTGGCGGGCGAACTGGACAGGCGCGACATCACACATCAGCGCATTGCCATCGACATTGCCGCCCATTCACGGATGCTGGACCCTATCTTGGGTGAATACGGCGACTTTCTGCGATCCATCCCGCTGGCCCCGCCGCAAATCCCGATCATTTCCAACCGCACCGGCACCTATCTGAGCGACGCACAGGCCACGGACCCGGCCTATTGGGTCGAACAATTGCGCAACCCTGTCATGTTTGCCGACTGCATTGATACGCTCGCCACGAAAGACACACGGGTTTATCTGGAAATCGGGCCGGGCAAGGCGCTTAGTGCGCTGGCGTCGATGCATGATGCGGTGACCCCCAATCAGGTGCTGTCATCGTTGCGCCACCCGGATCAGGACATGGCGGATGATGCTTATTTCCTTGGGGTTATCGGGCGGCTATGGGCCACCGGAGTCGAGGCCGACTGGGCACAGATATGGGGCGAGGCAAAGCGCCTGCGCCTGCCGTTGCCGACCTATGCGTTCCAGCGCAGCCGCTATTTCATAGAGCCGGGCAAACAGGTTCAGGCCCAGGCCGATGTGGCGCTGATGCGCGATGATACGATCGAAAACTGGGGTTACCGCCCGGTCTGGAAACCACGCTTTGCCGATTGCGATCTGGATGTGCAAAGCGATCTGGGTGACCTGGCACCACAGAACTGGCTGATATTCGAGGACAACACCGGCCTTGCCGCCGCCCTGTGTGACCGGCTGGAACAGGCCGGGCAGACCGTGACCCGTGTCATCCCCGGTGACGCATACGCGCGTCTGGCCGAAAACCGTTACAGCCTGGCCCCGGAACAGGGGCGGGCGGGTTATGACATGCTGATCCGTGATCTGGCCGAAACCGGACGCAGCCCGACCCGCATTGGCCATTTCTGGTTGCTGACCAGTGACGAAACCTGTCGTCCCGGCAGCAACTTTCACGACCAGAACCTAGAGCGCGGGTTCTATTCGCTGATGGCCCTTTCACAGGCGCTGGCCAGTGCCGAGATGCCTGATCCGGTTCACATCTGTGTTGTGACCAACGGGGCGGCACAGGTCAGGGACGAACCGCTGCCCTACCCGGAAAAGGCGCTGATATCCGGCCCCGCCGGGGTCGTGCCGCATGAAATGCCGGGCCTGACATTTGCCACGCTGGATCTGGACATGACCCCGGCAGAGGCCCCGCATGGCATCCTGTCCCGTCTGTCCCGTCTGCGCACCCGCACCCAGTCGCACGATATCGACGGCCTGACCGATCGCCTGCTTGAGGAGTTGCTGGCCAATCCGGCCAATACCGTCGCGGCCTGGCGCAGTGATAGGCGGGGCGACAGATGGGGTGACAGGCGGTTCGAAAAGGGCGTGCGCGCCATATCGCTGACCGACCCACTGGCCACTCCCCCGGCAGAAGGCGGCGATCAGCCTGCATTCCGCAAGGGTGGGACATACATGATCACCGGCGGGTTCGGGGGCATTGGCCTGGCGGTCGCGGCTGACCTGATCGCCAGATACGGTGCCAATATCGTGCTACTGACCCGCGAGGCCCTGCCGCCCCGCGATCAGTGGCCGCAATACCTGCGCACCCACAGCCCCGCTGATAAAACCGCAAGGCGCATCCGCGCCACCAAGACGCTGGAACAGGCCAAGGGCACCGTCATGGTGGCCGTCGCCGACGTCACCAACATCGAACAGATGCGTAACGCCAAAGAGGCCATGACCAAACGGTTCGGCCCGCTGACCGGGGTGATCCACGCGGCAGGAACAATCAGTGACGGTCCGGTTCTGGCCAAGACGGTTGCGGATATTGAACAGGTGTTCGCCCCTAAGATCACCGGGCTAAGGGTGCTGGATGCCCTGTTCCCGGATGGTGATTTGGACCTGCTGGTTCTGTTTTCCTCGACCAGTACGGCCACCCGCCCGGCGGGTCAGATCGATTATGTGGCGGCCAATGAATACCTGAACGCCTTTGCTGCGGGGCGCAGGCACGGGGCCACAAGGGTCTGTGCGATAAACTGGGGTGTGTGGTCGGATGCGGGCATGGCGGCGGATGCGCTGGCACACCGCCAGGGGGGCATTGCCGCCCCCGAGGTGCGTGAACCTGTTGCCAACGCACCCCTGCTGGACGAGGCCGGGTTCGACACACAGGGCAACCGGGTATTTTTCACCACGCTTTGTGCGCAAAGCCACTGGGTTCTGGACCAGCACCGCACCGCCGGGGGCGCTGCATTGCTGCCCGGTACGGGGTTTGTCGAACTGGCGGCCCAAACACTGGCCGCACAGGGCGTCAGCCAGCCATTCGACATCCGGGACATGTATTTCTTTCGCCCGTTGCAGGTGGATGACACGGGCACCCGTGAAATGATCGTGCGACTTGAGGCAACGCCCGATGGCTATGCCTTTAGCGTCCATTCCCGCCTTGAGGCAGGCGGTTATCAACTGAATGCCCAGGCCAGCATCACCTTGCTGTCAGACGCAGACCAACCGCCGGTTCTGGACCTTGGGGCCATTGACGCCCGCTGTCCGGACAAGGCAACGGGCACACCCGACACGCGCCTGCGTTCACCACAAGAGGCGCACCTGAACTTTGGACCGCGCTGGCACGTGCTGAACCGAACAGCGCTAAGTAAGCAAGAGGGGCTGGCCCATCTGGCACTGCCGGATGCGGCGCGGGGTGATCTGGATGATGGATACCTGCTGCATCCCGGCCTGCTTGATCTGGCCACCGGCTGGGCGATGGATCTGGTGCCGGGCTATGGCGCACGGCATCTGTGGGTGCCGGTATCATACCGAT
>DAOUPC010000053.1 GCA_030626365.1 Paracoccaceae bacterium | reverse complement strand
TTTCTGTTTCAGTTCATCGGTGAAATCTGAACCGGTCAGCAGGCGCGCCACCTCGTATTCGTCCTTGTAGGCCATCAGCCGGAACAGCCCTTGCGCTGCGGCCTGCATTATTTCGTGTGGGTGATCGCTGGGCAGGGCGGCCTGGAACCGCGCCAGGTTTGCGCGATAACGGCTGGCATAGGCGGCGTTCTGGTAATCACCCAGAAAGGCAGCGCGCCGGTCGATCATTGCCTCAAGGGACTCTGGTACCTCGTGGGGTTCCTGCCAGAGGGGGGCAAGGCGGTCGGGTGCTGCGGCCATGACCCGGCCAAGGGCAAAGGCGCGGATGTTCTTGTCAACCGCCACCGCGTTCAGGGTAATGGCCTGACCAAGGGCCGCATCGCCCACTGGGACCAGCCCCTTTTGCCAGGCAAAGCCAAGCATCATCACATTGGCAAATACCGCATCCCCCAACAGGGATTCAGCGGCGGCATTGGCGTCAAAGGCCGACAGGTTTTCGGCCCCGACCGCCTGCGCAATCACCGCCTCGCGTTCGGTGGCCTTTAGCGTCGCATCACGGTGCAGTACCAGATCACCAGTGGGCATTTCCGCCCGGTTCAGGATGATACGTGTGCCGGGCCGGTAATGTGCGGACGCCTGAGGGGCCGAGGACACCACCATATCACAGCCAATCACCGCATCTGCGGCCCCCTGACCGATCCGCACTTGATTCAGTGCCTCGGGGGTGGCCCCCAGCCGGATAAAGCTAAGAACGGTGCCGAACTTTTGCGCGAATCCGGTGAAATCAAGAACCGATGCGCCCTTGCCTTCAAGGTGTGCTGCCATGGTGATCAGCGCGCCAACCGTGATGACCCCGGTGCCGCCAACACCAGTGACCAGCAGGTCAAAAGGCTGGTTCAGCGATACGGGTTCGGGGGCAGGCAGCCCATCCAGCAGCGCCGGAATGTCGATTGCGGCGGGGTCTTTGCGGCGCCGTGTGGCACCTTTGACGGTGACAAAGCTGGGGCAGAAACCGTTCAGGCAGGAAAAATCCTTGTTGCAGGATGACAGGTTTATCTTGCGCTTGGGGCCAAGCGGGGTTTGCAGGGGTTCGACGCTAAGACAATTGCTTTGCACCGAACAATCGCCACAGCCTTCGCAGACCAGCGGGTTTATCCAGGGGAACTGTTTGGGGTCCGCAAGCGTGCCCCGCTTGCGGCGGCGCCGCTTTTCGCTGGCGCAGGTCTGTTCATAGATCAGCACGCTGACGCCCGCCACCTCGCGGATTTCACGCTGGACGCTGTCCAGCTCCGCGCGGTCATGGAAGGTGGTGTGCAACGGAAAATCCGCCGCGTCGAACTTGGCGATATCGTCTGATACCAACGCGATCCGTTCAACCCCTTCGGCGCGG
Organism: Paracoccaceae bacterium; assembly: GCA_030626365.1. Classification (GTDB taxonomy): domain Bacteria; phylum Pseudomonadota; class Alphaproteobacteria; order Rhodobacterales; family Rhodobacteraceae; genus NVQY01. Next base: position 10,518 of record DAOUPC010000053.1, on the reverse strand, counting down.
CAGGTCTGGGCGATGCCGGACACGGCGATTGGCCCATCGACCGGCTGGCCACCTGTCATGGCCACGGCATCATTATACAGGATCTTATCGGTGATATTGCTGCGCGCCGCGACCGCCTGGCGGATCGCCAGAGACCCCGAATGATACCAGGTGCCTTCGCCAAGGTTCTGAAAGATGTGTTTGCCACCGTTATACAGCGATGCAACCACTTGCGGCACGCCTTCGCCGCCCATCTGTGCGTAACCGGTGGTGTTGCGGTCCATCCAGCTGGCCATGACGTGACAGCCGATGCCACTGGCCGCGCGACTGCCATCGGGCACACGGGTCGAGGTGTTGTGGGGGCACCCGGAACAGAAATAGGGCGTGCGGGTTGCCCCGCTCACGTTCAACAGGACCGGCGGTTGGGCGGTCAGCGCACGGGCCTTTTCCGGCAGGTTTTCAGCCGGAAAGAAGCTGTCCAGCCGGGCGGCGATGATGGGGACCAGCATCAGGGGGCTTAATTCCCCGGTCCAGGGGATCAGCGGGGTGCCCTGGGCGTCGTATTTGCCGACCATGCGCGCGGGTTTGTTGCCGGGCCAGTCATAAAAGTATTCCTTGAACTGGCTTTCGATGACGCCGCGCTTTTCTTCGACGACAAGCACCTCTTGCTTGCCTTTGACAAAGGCCAGCGCATCGCGTCGGGCCAGTGGCCAGACCATGGCGACCTTATAAATGTCGATCCCCAGCTTTCGGCACTTTGATGCGTCCAGCCCCAGCAGGCGCAGCGCCTCAAGCAGGTCCAGATGGCCCTTGCCGGTTGTGACAAAACCAAAGCGGGCATCGGGGATGTCATAGATGCGCCGGTCAATCGGGTTGGCCTCGCTAAAGGCACGAACCGCCTTTAGCTTGGCCTGCATACGGGTTTCGATTTCCGGGCTGGGCGGGTCATTGCGACGTATGTGCAGGCCCCCCGGTGGCACGGAGATATCAGGGTAAACAAAATCCCGGTCCGGGGACAGCGTGACCGAGCGCGCGGATTCAACCGTTTCCGATATTGCCTTGAACCCGACCCAGGTGCCGGAAAATCGCGACAGGGCCAGCCCGTATTCGCCAAATGCAAGGTATTCGTCGATCGAGGCAGGGTTCAGCGTTGGTATGAACCAGGACAAAAAGGCCACATCAGACTGATGCGGCATTGATGATGAAACACAGCCGTGATCATCCCCCGCGATCACCAGAACGCCCCCCTTTGGGGCGGACCCATAGGCGTTGCCATGTTTCAGCGCATCGCCCGAACGATCCACGCCCGGCCCCTTGCCGTACCACATGGAAAACACGCCTTCGACCTGTGCATCTGCGTCAAGGGCGGCCTGCTGCGACCCCAGTACGGCGGTGGCCCCCAGGTCTTCGTTTACCGCGGGCATAAAGGTGATGCGGTCCTGTTCCAGCCGGTCACGGATGCGCCACATCTCAAGATCCAGCCCCCCTAGCGGCGAGCCACGATAACCCGACACAAACCCGGCGGTGTTCAGCCCGGCCATGCGGTCACGCCGCGCCTGATCCATCATGATTCGTGCCAGCGTCTGAGTGCCGGTCAGAAAAACGCGGCCCGTGGTCAGTTTATAGCGGTCTTCGAGTTGATAGGTGGAAAAGTCTGCACTGTGGTCTGCACTGAGGTCTGCACTGTGGCGTGTCATAAGGCGGGTGTCCGGATTTTGGGGGTGTGTATTTCGGGCAGAATATACCTGAATTATTGGAAAAGCGTTCCAGATTGACTGGAAATAGGATCAAAATAGGGTAAATAAACCGTAATATATGCCATTGTTGAACGGAATTTCCATGTCGATACCACTTGATGATCGTGATCTTCGCATTCTGACCCTGCTTCAGGGGGACTGCCGTATTTCGAACGCCGATCTGGCCGGGGCGGTGGGCATGTCGACCTCGGCGTTGTGGCGGCGGGTGCGTTGCATGGAAGAGGCCGGGGTGATCGAACGCTATGGCGCGGTGGTCGATCCGGGGCAGATGGGGCTGGCGTTCGAGGCGATTGTTCTTGTGCATCTGATCCGCCATGACCCGGCCAAGATTGTCGAATTCATCCGTGCGATCGAAGCCTGCAAAGAGGTGCAGGAATGTTACGCAACCACCGGTCAGGCCGATTATCATTTAAGGGTGCTGTGCCGGGATCTGGACGCCTATAATCGGTTTCTCGAGGACTTTCTGTTTCGCCTTGCAGCGGTGAACAATGCCCAGACCAATGTTGTTTTGCGCACGGTAAAGCGCAACCTGCCGATCACGCGCTAGCATCTGATTTCGGGTCAGGGCCCATTAACCCCGCTCTGAACAGGGGTTCTGCGTGATCACCATTGTTGGTGGCCGGATTGATAACTGGCAGGAACGCGCGAAATATTATACCGCAGTGCGCGCCATTCGTTGGGCGCGCACCAAAACCATGCGGCCGATAAAGGAAAACAAACCGTCCTTTTCAAGACGTCCGATCAGGCGCGACAGGGTTTCGGGCTGCACGCCCAGCAAATCGGCCAGATCCGAGCGCGACAAAGGCAGGTGCATCCGAAAATGATCCCCCGCCGGTTCGCCGTGGTGTTCCATCAGCCAAAGCAGAAGATCAGCCAACCTTTGTTTGTTGGACGTGGTTGCCGCCGCGATGATCCGTTCGTGGTTCTGGTCGATCTCTTTGATGCAACGGGACGCAAGCCGCGCCAGAACCGAAGGGTTGGCCTGAATGATCTGGTGCGCATCCCGGCGCGCCACGGTACAGACGCGCGACGCGATCAAAGCCTGCGCTTCGGTGCGGTGCTGGCCATTGCGCAGAAATGCGCGGAACCCCACGATTTCACCGGGATAGGCCAGCCGCAACAATGTTGATGAGCCGTCGGCGTGATGTGTCCGCAGGGCGATCAGCCCTTTGGATACGCAAAATACGCCACAGTTTTCGCTGTCTTGTTCGAACAATATCTGACCCGCATCCAGATCCCTGCGCGAAAAGCTGTGTGACAGTACGCAAACCGTGCCATCCGCGACCGGCTGCCAGACGCTGTCAGCATAAAAGCTGCATTGCCCGCAAGGGTGCTGTTTCATTGCGGTTTTCTGCATCGGGGTCTTTCTGTGGATCAAACGTAAAGCGTGTGGGTCACCTAACCAGTCAGGGAAAGCCATGTCCACTGTGACCCTGTGTATCAGCCCGTGTCTCTGGCCCGGATCAAGATTTCCTAAAGATGGTTTGCGTGCGGTAATTTGACGGTCGTCAATGACTCGAAAGGTTTCGGGTGGGACTTTGCCGTACTTCAAACGGGCCAGTCCCGATATTGCAACCGATAGTCCGGAGTGTATGCGTGTTTGACAAAGTAACCGCCACAGCGCCCGTCCTGCCCCCCAAACCGGCGGCACGCCAGGGCAAGGTTTCGATCTGGAAATACTTTCGCCTGTTCAAGAAGGACATCCTGTCTGCGCAACCCGCCCACCTTTACCGCGCCTGGATGGCCGAGATGCGCACGCCCTTCTTTCGCTCTTACATGTGCAATGACCCTGAACTGGTTGATCTGGTCCTGAAAAAACGGCCGATGGATTTTCCCAAATCCGAACGCATCCGGGTGGGGCTGAAGCCGCTGCTGGGGGAATCGGTGTTCATTTCCAACGGCGCATTGTGGGAACATCAGCGCCGGATCATTGACCCGGCCTTTGAAGGCGGACGCCTGCGCACGATTTTCCCGGCGATGTGGGACTGTGGGGTGGCGGCGGTCGAGCGGGTGCAACCGCGTGCCGATGGCACCCCGGTCGAGATCGAAAGCCAGACCAGCCATGTGGCCATGGACGTTATCTTTCGCACCCTGTTTTCCGTCCCGGTCGAAAATGAAATTGCCGCGGCGGCCTTTGCTGCCTTTCGGGAACATCAGCAGGCACAGCCGGTGGCCAATATCGCGGCCATTCTGCCCCTGCCGCGCTGGTTTCCCCGGTATCATTCGCGCGCGGCGCGCCGGACGGCCCGCACGATCCGTGGCCTGATCGGGCAACTGACCAGTGCGCGCGCCAAGGAAATCGCGGACGGGACCGCGCCGGATGACCTTGCCACCAAGATCATGACCACACCTGACCCGGAAAACGGGCAGGTTTTTGACCATGATGAAATGGTCGATCAGGTGGCGATCTTTTTTCTGGCCGGTCATGAAACCTCGGCGGCGGTGCTGGCCTGGGCGCTGTATTTGCTGGCGCTCTACCCGGAATGGCAAGAAAAGATGGCCCACGAGGCGTTTGTCGCCTTTGACCCGGACAAAATCTATTTCTCGACCCTGTCCAAGCTGCGTCATTCGCGTGCGGTGTTTCGTGAAACCATGCGGCTGTACCCGCCTGTGCCAATGTATGTTCGCGAGGCAGCCTGCCCCGAGACATTCCGCGAACGGTCGGTGAAACCCGGCTCGCAGGTGATCCTTAGCCCGTGGCATCTGCACCGCCACGAACGGCTGTGGGATCGCCCGGATGAATTTGATCCGGGCCGGTTTGACACGCCCAACGGCAAGGAATGCCTGCGGTCGGCCTATATCCCGTTTTCTGCCGGGGCGCGGGTCTGTCCGGGGTCGGCCTTTGCCATGGCCGAAGGCACGCTTTTGCTGTCGATGCTGGTGCGCGCCTTTCGGTTTGAACGGGTCGAGGGGCGCGACCCGGTGCCGGTGGCCCATCTGACGGTGCGTGCCCGTGACGGCATTCATCTGCGCCTGACCCCGCGCCATCCCCCCCAGAGCAACGAAAAGGTTGAACGATGACAGGTAACCAGACCGAAACCCTGCACGCGCGCCTGCATGCCTGGCCCTATTGGCTGACCCTGACCTTTGTGCCGCTGGTTGCCTTGGCGGTGACGCAGGGTGGCTGGGCGATCCTGCTGGTGCCCTTTTACGGCTGGGTGCTGATGCCCTTGCTGGACATCGTGATGGGGCGCAACCTGCGCAATCCCGACCCCGATACCCCTGATGGGGCGCTGTTCTGGTTTCGCCTGCTGACCTGGATATGGTTCCCGATTCAGTTTGTTCTGGTCTTTGGCACGCTGTGGTATCTGACCCATGTGGCCAGCTATTCAACACTGGAAACCCTTGGCATCATGTTTGCCATCGGTGTCACCACCGGGACTGTCGGCATCGTCTATGCGCATGAACTGATGCATAAACCCAGCGGACTGGAACGCAATCTGGCCGATCTGTTGCTGGCGCTGGTGCTGTACGGGCATTTTCGCACCGAACACCTGCTGGTGCATCATCCCTATGTGGGCACCCCGCGCGATACCGTGACCGCGCGCTATAATGAAGGGTTCCTGCGGGCCTTTCCCAGGGTCCTGTGGCAGGGGCCCGGATCGGCCTGGCGGGCGGAAAAGGCGATGCTGGCGCGACGTGATCGCGCGCCCTGGCACCGGTCCAATCCGATCTGGAAATACCTTTTGTTACAGGCGGCATTCCTGGCGCTGGCCTTTGGGATCGGCGGCTGGGTCGGGGTTGGATTGTTCGCCTTTCAGGCCATTGTCGCCGTGTGGCAGTTGGAGCTGACCAATTATGTTGAACATTACGGACTGACCCGTGAATATCTGGGGGATGGGAAATATGAACCCGTGCGCCCGCACCATTCATGGGATTCGGCGCACCATGTTTCGGGGTTGTTGCTGATCAATCTGCAACGCCATGCCGACCACCACGTCAACCCGATGCGTCGCTATCCGCTTTTGCAGATATATGACGAATCCGTCGTGCCGCAATTGCCCACCGGCTATCCGCCAATGACGGCGATGGCGATGGTGCCGCCGATATGGCGCCGGGTGTTCAACCCGAAAGTGCGCAGCTGGCGGCGTCAGTTCTATCCCGATATCAAGGACTGGACCCCGTACAAGACATGGGCCAACCCGATACCAAAAGGATCAGAGTAAGCGCAGTAAGGCGGGTTGCCAGAGGCGAAAACTTACAATGGTGCCAATGCCTTGCCTGACCAGTTCACCCCCGGCCTGGCGGACAGGAACCCGTCGGACAGGCGAACATCCTTGTCCAGATCACGCACCCCGGTGGCAAGGGCATCTGCGTCCAATTCACCATCGATGCGCTGGCGAAACAGCTGGCAAAGCCGGGCAAAACCGGCGGACTGGGGCGAAAGGCGCAGGGCCGATACCCCGGCCTGATCCAGCGCCTCGATCTGATAGGCGGCGTTTGCGTATGTCTCAGACAGGGTCTGCACGCCGTTGATTGCCAGAAACGGCTGATCTTCCATGGTGCTGACCTGCAACCCATCGGGGTCATCTTCACAGGCAAACTGGCAATTGTCCTTGGTGCGCCCGTGCAACCGCGCATGATAACAGCGCCCGGAAATCGCCAGTGGCAGGCGCCCATGGCCCCACACCTCGATCATCACGCCCAGATCGCGGGCGCGCCCGGCCAGCGTCGCAACCGAGGCCAAAGGCAACTCCGGTGGCAGGCAGATGCGCGTGGCCCCCTTTGAGGCAAGCCAGTCAAGCGTGCCTTCGTTATAGACATTCACCAGCGGCCCCACCGAAAACGCCGTGCCTTCGGGCAACAGCGCAAGGGCCGTCAGGTCGTTTATTTCAACCTCTACCCCCATTTCGGCCAGTTCCGCGGTCATTTTGCGTTCGCGTTTCAGGGTGATCAGCGCAAGGCTGGTCAGGACCACCTGTTTGCCCGCCCCCAGAAGGGTTTCGATCGCCGCCGGGATGCGGTCCTGATAGAATGGCAGGCGTTTTGAACAGACCAGTTCGCCCAGAACCACACGGTCCACGGGGGCCTGTGCCAGTTCGTCATAAAGGTCGCTCCAGGGGTCCGGTTTCCAGAAAAACTGGTTCGGTCCGACAGTCAGTTCCATATCCGTTACCTCCAGATCTTGCGATAGGCGCCGGTGGTTCCGGCCTGACCTTCGGAAAGCTGGGCAAGCATGCCTTCGGGCATTGGTTGACCTGCCTCAAGCGCGTCAACAGCGGCGCGGAAATTGCGCACCACCTGCGCAACGTAAGAGCGCGACCGTTGACGCCCCTCGATCTTGAGGGCGGTCACGCCGGCCTTTTTCAGCTGTGGAATAAGTTGTTCGGCGTTCAGGCTGACCGGGTCCTCGAACAGGTATCCCTTTTTGTCGGCGGACGTGAAACAGCCCTTGCACAACGTCGGATAAGGGGCCGGTTCGCCCTTTTCGGCCCGGTGGATGGTGTACCCGCCCAACCGCACAGACAAGGCGTCATTGTCTTCGTGGTAATCCACGTGGCTGGCCGGGGAACAGACGCCATTCATGTTGGGCGACAGCCCGGTGACAAATGAGGACAACGAACAGCGCCCCTCGGCCATCACACACAGGCCGCCAAAAACGAACACTTCGGTTTCGACCTCGGTTTCGGCATTGATCGCCGCGATTTCGGGAATTGACAGAACGCGCGGCAGAACCACCCGTTTCACGTCAAAGCATTTGGCATAGTAATTGATCACATCGGCATTGGCCGCCGCCGCCTGTACCGAAAGGTGACGGCGCAGGGCAGGGTGGTTTTGTGCCGCATACGCCAGCAGGCCCGGATCGGCCAGAATGACCGCATCTGCGCCCGCCTCTGCGGCGTCGCTTACGGCGTTGTGCCAGATGTGTTCGGCCCCGGCGCGCGGAAAGGTGTTGATCGCGATCAGCACCTTGGACCCCATGTCATGGGCAAACCGCACGCCTTCGCGCATTTCTGCGCGGTCAAAGTTCAGGCCGGGAAAGTTGCGGGCGTTGGTTTCGTCATTGAACCCGCAATATATGGTGTGGGCACCGGCCTTGACCGCCGCGCGCAGGGCCGCCGGTGTGCCGGCGGGGCAAACGATTTCCATTACCGGGCGTACTCCTCTTCGTGGCGCGACAGGGCCACACCGGTTGTCTTTTCCCCCAGGGCGATCAGCCGCTGCACTGGTTGGCGCAGCGGTCCCGACATCGCGCCAAGTTCCGCCGCAAGGTCAAGTTCCGCGTCATCAATCGCGTTTCTCAGGGCAAGCACCGCCGCCGTGTCCCCCTCGATCACCAGATCGCGTGAAAAGAACAACGCGTCGCCATCATAGGCCCCATGCACAAGACCCAGAAGTGCGGCCAGCGGCCCGGCAATGCGCGCATCGCCCTGGCACTGACCCCGCAACAGGGATACCCGTGGCACCCCGCCGTTCGGTTCAAGGCACATGACAAGGGGCAGGTCGGTCGGATCAAGAACAAAGCGGGCGTGCGCATGTTCGCCCAGCCGGCGAAACAGGGAGGGGTGGCGTTTGGCGATCTGGCGCGAAAACCGGGTCAGGGTCCAGGACGCTGGCGCAAGCGGCAAAAGCCCAAGCACCCGCGATGGTCCCTTGGGAAAGATCGGTATTACGACTGATTCTTGATGCAAATTCTCATCCTTTCACGTCTGCTCGCGTCTTTTTCGCCCATAACATATGCGCCCCGCATACGCGCCCATGCCGCCGCCTGGGACCGGCGGTTTTCTTGTGTTCATATCTGTCCTAAAGCAAAGGTAATTTGACCTTGGTCAAGTTGGGATGACTTCTTTGCTGATAAACGCCATGAAAACCCGACCCGGAGCTGAAACCATCCGCGACCTGCCACCCTTTCCAAGCCTTCGCAGCTTTCTTGACTGGTGTGACGACACCGGCCAGATGGCGTGCGTGCCTGATCCGGTTTCCCTGCGCCACCAAATGACGGCGGTGCATCGCAATGTGCTGGAAAAGGGCGGACCGGTCTTGCGCTTTGACGCCCCCCGGCGTGGCGATGGGGGGGTGGTCGATATGCCGGTCGTGGTGAACCTGTTTGGCACGGCTGAGCGGGTGGCGGCAGGTCTGGGCGTAAATGTCGACCGGCTGGGCGAGTTGGGCGCATTTCTGGCGGCCCTGCGCGCGCCCACGCCCCCCGAAGGCATGCGCGATGCATTGTCACGCTGGCCGATGCTGAAGGCGGCGCTGACGACACGGCCCAAATTCACCACCAAAGCCCCGGTTCAGCAGGTGGTGATCGAAGGTGGCGATGTTGATCTGGCGGCTTTGCCGGTTCAGACGCACTGGCCCGGGGATGCCGGACCGCTGATCACCTGGCCCGTGGTGCTGACCCGTCCCAACAATACCAGGGCCGAGGATGTCGGGCAGTATAATGCCGGTGTTTACCGGGCGCAGGTGCTGGACCGTGACAGGCTGATCATGCGGTGGCTGATACACCGGGGCGGGGCCGCGCATCATCGCAGTTGGGCGTCGGCGGGCCAGCCAATGCCGGTGGCGGTGGTGCTTGGGGCCAATCCGGCCACCTTGCTGTCGGCGGCCTTGCCATTGCCGGAAACCGTGTCGGAACTGACCTTTGCCGGGGTATTCAGCGGCACCCGCCCCCGGCTGGTGCCGGCAAAGACCGTACCTCTGATGGTGCCTGCCGACGCCGAAATCGTCCTGGAAGGCTGGGTTTCCCCGCAGGAAACCGCGCCCGAAGGCCCGTTTGGCGACCATACCGGATATTACAACGCCGCCGAGCCATTCCCGGTGATGCAGGTCAGTGCGATCACCCACCGGGCCGATCCGCTGTACCTGTCCACCTATACCGGGCGCCCACCCGATGAACCGGCCATCATAGGCGAGGTGTTCAATACCCTGGCCCTGCCGGTTATTCAGGCGCAGATACCAGAAGTCAGGGGCCTGTGGCTGCCCCCGGCGGCGTGTTCTTATCGCATCGCCGTTATCAGTATCGACAAACGCTATCCCGGTCAGGCGCGCCGGGTGATGATGGCGCTTTGGGGGATGTTGCCGCAATTCAGCTATACCAAGATGGTTATCGTTGTGGATGATGACATCGACCCAACGAACTGGGATGATATCGCCTGGGCCATTGCCACCCGCATGGACCCTGTCCGGGATGTGATGATGATTGAAAATACGCCAATGGATTACCTTGATTTCGCTTCTCCTGAACCGGGGTTGGCGGGCAAGATGGGGATTGATGCCACCACCAAGATCGGGTCCGAGACCCGGCGCGACTGGGGCAAGGTGATGAAAACCGCCCCCGCAGACGCGGACTTTGCCGCCGATCTTGTGGCGCGTCATTTGCCGGGGTTGAAACGATGAGCGCGCCCCAGATTGCACCCCAAATCACACCACGGGTCATCCTGGGGGTTGCCGGTGCATCCGGTGCGGCCCTTGCCCTGTCCGTTGCCCGCCAACTGGCCGGGATTGGTGTGGAAATTGACCTTGTGGCAAGTGGTGCCGCCGAACGCACATTGCACGCCGAATGTGGCCCGGACGCCTTTGAGGTGCTTAAATCGCAGGCGACGCGCGTGCATCCTGTGGCCGATATCGGGGCCAGCATTGCCTCGGGGTCCTCGCCGGTTGCGGGGATGATCGTGGCACCCTGTTCCATGCGCAGCCTTGCCGCGATTGCCCACGGCCTTGACGATAACCTGCTGACCCGCGCGGCAGCGGTGCAGCTTAAGGAACGCCGGCCACTGGTGCTGTTGACCCGCGAGGCCCCCCTGACCCTTGCCCACCTTAAAAATATGACCAGCGCGAC
>DAOUPC010000011.1 GCA_030626365.1 Paracoccaceae bacterium | reverse complement strand
TGGAATCATCAAGCGCGGTGAACGTATCAATCACCGGAAGGTCATACTTGCGGCAGAAATCAAGGTCGCGCTGATCATGCGCCGGGCAGCCAAAAATCGCCCCGGTGCCGTAATCCATCAGGATAAAGTTGGCGATCCAGACCGGCAGTTCCCAATCGGGGTTCAGCGGGTGTTTAACCGTCAGTCCTGTGTCAAAGCCCAGTTTTTCGGCTGTCTCGACGGCCTCTTCTGTGGTGCCGACCTTGCGGCATTCGGCCACAAAGGCGGCGATTTCCGGGTTTTCCGCCTCTAACTTTTTGGCAATCGGGTGATCCGGTGAAATACCAACAAAGGACGCCCCCATAAGCGTGTCGGGCCGGGTGGTGTAAACATCAATCGGGTCCTGCCCGTCGCTGCGTTCAAACCCGAATTGCAGGCCGCGCGACTTGCCGATCCAGTTTTCCTGCATCAGCCGCACCTTGGCAGGCCAGTTTTCCAGCCCGTCCAGCGCGCTGAGCAATTCCTCGGACATTGAGGAGATATTAAAGAACCATTGGGTCAGTTCGCGCCGTTCCACCAACGCGCCAGACCGCCAACCGCGCCCCGCCTCGACCTGTTCATTGGCCAGAACGGTCATATCTACCGGGTCCCAGTTGACGATTGCGTTCTTGCGATAGACCAGCCCGGCCTTGAGCATATCAAGGAACAATGCCTGCTGCTGGCCGTAATATTCCGGGTCGCAGGTGGCAAATTCGCGCGACCAGTCAATCGACAGGCCCAGCGGCTTCATCTGGCCGCGCATGTCGGCAATGTTGGAATAGGTCCATTCCTTGGGGTGGCCACCGATGGCCATCGCGGCATTTTCGGCGGGCATCCCAAAGGCATCCCAGCCCATCGGATGCAGCACATTATGACCGGTGGCGATCTTATAGCGCGCAATCACATCGCCCATGGTATAGTTGCGCACATGGCCCATATGGATGCGTCCCGATGGGTATGGAAACATCTCAAGCACATAGTATTTCGGTCGGTCACTGCTGCGCTTTGCGGTGAATATCCCCGCCTTTTCCCAGGCTTCCTGCCATTTTGCTTCGATTTCTGAGGCAGAGTAACGCGACATTGCTGCGGTCCTTTAAATGAAAACGCCGGGTTCAGACCCGGCGTTGTGATAAAGCGGCTTTTGGCGGGTTCCTAGGCAATGTTTGCAAATATGCATCCCTGCCACTGAACAAGACCTATAGCTTGTTGTCGCCAATCCGAATTTGGCGGGCGCGTGCCAGAATGGCGTCTTCGACCGCGCGGGTGGTGGCGGGGCTGACCGCACGGCCACCACTGGTTTGCAGCGATACCGTAAGTGATCGGGCATCCAGCGCGGGATCCTTTATGTGAACGGTCGCGCGGTAAGAACGCCCACCACCGGGCGGTGTGCCATAGCCCGTCATAATGACCCCGGTGAACGGATCAACCGACTGTACTGGCAGGAAACTGAGAACATCAAGCGACGCCGCCCAAAGGTAACGGTTCACGCTGACGGACTGATCGCCCTTCTTGCCACCGAATACATCCCAGATGGATGATTGTTCATAATTGGTCGGGGCAGTATCCCGGTTATGCGAAAATGGTGATGCCGTCGGCGCATCACTGCTTGCCAATGCCGATTGTTTGCTGCGCTTGCCACCACCACAGGCCACAAGTCCGAGGCAAACCATCAAAACAACTGCTACCCTTAGGGGTTTTGGGAATGTCATCGTGCAATCCTGAGCCTTTTGTTCCTGAATGTCCTACCCGCGCCTGCGGAGTGGAGCAAGGGCTTAGTGTCTCATGTCCGTATTATGCCCGGCGGAGCAGCGGCAAAAGCCAGATCACAAAACTGTGGCAAAGCTGCACCATCCGCGACGACTTTATAGGGACGAGCATCTGCAAGTCTTGCCAAAATGGGCCGGAAAAGGCGAAACCCACTGCATACCCACGCTGGATTCTCTGGTTTGGGCGTATGAATTGAAAACCGAGGGAAAAACGATGAAAAAGATTCTCTTCGCAACGACTGCGCTGATCGCGACCGCCAGTGTCGCTGCCGCAGACGTACGCATCAGCGGCTATGGCCGTTTTGGTCTGGACTATAACGACGGCAACGACCGCGCTGTTAACGCTGTTAGCTCGACCAACATCACCAGCCGTCTGCGTCTGCAGTTCGACATGTCGACTGAGACCGACACCGGTGTTGCATTCGGCGCACGTTTCCGGGCCCAGGCCGAAAGCCGTGACAACGCACCAGGCGGCGCATTCTTCAACGGCGCGCGTTTCTTCGCAAGCTACGAAGGCTTCACCCTGATGGTTGGTAACATCATCGGCGCGATGGAAAACACACCTGGCCTGTACCTGGAAACACGTACGGCTGATATCGGTATGGACGGTGCTGGCTTTGAAAGCATCGTGGGCAACGTCAACGGCGAGTCCTTCAACTGGGATTCATATTCGTCCGGCGGCGCAGGTAACAACGGCGTTGAAGTTCTTTATTCGGCAAACGGCTTTACCGGTCACATTTCCTACTCGACAGACAACGGCGTAGCCGCTGTTGATCGTCTGGCAGCGATGGTTTCCTACAAGTTCAGCGACTGGACTGTTGGCCTGAGTGTTCAGGACTCCGACATCGCATGGGAAGACAAGGTTATCTTCACTGTAGCCGGTAACCTGGGTAACTTCGGCGTTCGTGCCGCTTATGCTGACAACGACGGCATCAGCAAATGGGGCCTCTACGGCAACATGGACATCGGTTCCGCCAGCAACATCCTGATCTACGTAACAGACGAATCTTCTGCTAGCGCAGCTGATGTCGCTGCCGGCCGTAACAACAACGTTGATGGCGCCGTAGGCTCCAACAACCGTGAAGGTTCCGGTTATGGTATCCACTACCACTATGACCTCGGTGGCGGTGTTTCCTTCGAAGCCGGCGCACGTCGCGCATCGAACGACAACACCACTGCTCAGGCAGGTGTATACTTCAGCTTCTAAGTTGAACTACGCATAGCGTGATTTTGGGCAGGCCTTCGGGCCTGCCCTTTTCTTTTGCGCCTACCTATAGCGTTTTGCGGTTTTTCTGATCCAAAATGCATCGTAATTCACCCACTCTTGGGGTGAATTACGATTCAAGTGTAACGCAAAACACTTTTGTGTTTGTCTGCCCCGAACCAACACGAGGGACGGACATGCCGCTGGATGATATCAAGACCCGTATTGCCGCCGCCGAACAGGCCGCCGGTCGGGTAGCCGGGTCAACCTGTCTGATCGCGGTATCCAAAGTGCAACCTGCCCAGCGGGTTGAGGCGGTTCTGCAACAGGGTCATCGGTGTTTTGGTGAAAACCGGGTGCAAGAGGCCGCAGGCAAATGGCCGGATTTCCGCGAACATTACGATGGGATCGACCTGCATCTGATTGGGCCATTGCAAACCAACAAGGCCCGTCAGGCGATGGACCTGTGTAACGCAATCCATTCGGTGGACCGGGTGAAACTGGCGGGTACGCTGGCCCGGTTGGCACAGGAACGCGGTGGCTGTCCCGATCTGTTCATTCAGGTCAATACGGGGGAAGAGGTACAAAAAGCCGGTATTCTGCCGGATGATGCCGATGCCTTTGTTGCAAGTTGCCGGGGGATGGATCTGCCGGTTGTTGGACTGATGTGCATCCCTCCGGTCGGCGAAGAACCGGCGTTGCATTTTTCACTGTTGGCCAAGATTGCCGCCCGCAACGGGCTGGACGGGTTGTCGATGGGCATGAGCGCGGATTTTGAAACAGCGATTGCACTGGGTGCCACGCATGTTCGGGTCGGGTCGGCAATATTCGGGACGCGTGTTGCACCATAAGGCGTGCGCCTACGGCACGATCAGCCGGGTTCCTTCTGCTATCTGACCGGCGATCAGACGCAGGTGGTCACGGCGCAGGGCAATACATCCTTCGGTGGGGTATCCTGGGCGGCGCCACTGGTGCATGAATATTGCCGACCCCTGTCCGGGCCGGGCATCAGGCCAGTTCCAGTCAGTCAACAGAATCAGATCATACAGCGGGTCACTGCGGCGCAGATGTTCGTGGCTGAACCCGTGTGGCGCACGTACCTGATGATTATAGGCCGGATCGCGCACATCATCGGACCACAGGTCACGTGGTCCGATGGGCATTGCCCAGCCGTTCGGACGGCCCATGCGGTCAGGCCGGTACAGCATCCCCACAATGCGGTGAATTCCCCGTGGCGTGGCCCCGTCCCCTTCGCGTTTGTCCGTGACAATGCCACCTTTACCGATGGAACAGGGAAACATCCGGCCACCAAAACGCAGCCCCATTCGCGTCAGAACCATATCCTGGCCTGTCACAAAAGGTGCCCTGACTTGGCCGCTTTGGTTGCCAGATATGCCCGGTTATGGGCTGTTTTCCCCACCTTCAGCGACACCCGTTCGGTCACTGAAATCCCGGCCTTTTCCATCATTTCTATCTTGGCCGGGTTATTGGTCAGCAGGCGCACCGCGCTGAACCCCAGGGACTTCAGGATATCCGCCCCAAGACGAAAATCGCGTTCATCATCCTCGAATCCCAGGCGGTGATTGGCCTCGACCGTGTCAAAACCCTGATCCTGCAGGCTGTAGGCGCGCATCTTGTTGGCCAATCCAATACCGCGCCCCTCTTGGTTGAGATACAGCAGAACCCCGGCACCCTCTGCGCCCATCTGCGCCAGTGCGGCGCGCAATTGCGGGCCGCAATCGCATTTCAGGCTGCCCATCAGGTCACCGGTAAATCAGGCCGAATGCAGGCGGGCCAACACGGGCCTGTCGCGCGCGGGGCGGCCAATTTCAATGGCGTAATGTTCTTCGCCGCCGTCCTGGGGGCGGTAAACATGCAGCCTTCCGGCCTCGGATACATCCATTGGCAGGCGGGCGCTGACCACCGGGTGCAGCGGGCTGCGTCCGGCCAGATGCGGCAGGGCCATGGCGTGACTGATCAACGTCAGCCCGTGCGTGGTGGCAAATGCATGCCCATCCTTCACCTCAGCCATCAGCGCCGCCGGCAATAGCCGCGCCGATTTGCTCAGCTTCAGTGCCAGGCGATGCAGGTTGGCATTGCCGTCGCGTTCGGTCGTCAGGGGGCCTTTCATCGGCGCAATCAGATCATCCGCCGGGTCGGCAATTGCCCGCACCCAGGCCAGATCGGCGCCTTCTGGCAACCGCACCCGCGCCAGATCACCATCATAGGCCCGCGCCTTGAGCGTTTCGGCACGTCGCATGGTGATTGCCACCACCGGCGTGCCGGCAAGGGCAATCATATCGGCCATCCGCCCCCGATCCAGCGTCTCAGCCGCCAGAACAATGACTGATGATTCGCCATCACACAGAATCACCGGGACCCCCATGCGCAGGTCGGCCCGTGCCCGTGCCAGCAGTTCAACGATATCTGGCGCAAGGCCCATCCACATAATCCTGACAAAATCTCGTGCAGTATCTAGGCTTTCTTACCCGGAATGTGAAACATTTACCCCACATCGGACACGTCAGCGTGAGAGTGATGCAGCAAATCTTGCTCAATGGCCCGCATATGCACAAATGAACCCAAGGATGATGCGAAAGGACAACCAGATGGCCCAGCTCAAGAAGATCCTGTTGGTGGATGACGACGACGATCTGCGCGATGCGCTAAGCGAACAATTGGTCATGACCGAGGACTTCGACGTATTCGAGGCCGCAGATGGCCAAAGCGCAATGGAGCGGGCCAAAGAGGCGCTGTATGATCTGGTGATCCTTGACGTGGGCCTGCCTGATACGGACGGGCGCGAATTGTGCCGGTTAATGCGCAAACAGGGTGTAAAATCACCGATTCTGATGCTGACCGGCCATGATAGCGACGCCGACACCATTCTGGGTCTGGATGCCGGGGCTAACGATTATGTCACCAAGCCATTCAAATTTCCGGTACTTCTGGCCCGTATCCGCGCCCAGTTGCGCCAGCACGAACAATCCGAAGATGCGGTCTTTACCCTTGGGCCGTACACCTTCAAGCCGTCGATGAAGATGCTGATCACCGATGATGACCGCAAAATTCGCCTGACCGAAAAAGAAACCAACATTCTCAAGTTTCTTTACCGCTCGACCGATGGTGTGGTGGCCCGCGACGTGCTGCTGCACGAGGTGTGGGGCTATAACGCCGGGGTCACGACACATACCCTGGAAACCCATATTTACCGGCTTCGTCAAAAGATCGAACCGGACCCGTCCAACGCCCGTTTGCTGGTAACTGAATCGGGTGGTTACAGACTGGTTGCATAACATTCCATAATATGCATATCTTGACACAGATCAAAGCAACACCCCATTACGTTGCTATGATCAAACCATCCCGTGCATATCCGGGGCCTGATATGCACCTCCCTGTTGGACTAGCCGGGCCTTGTGCCCGGCCTTTTTTTTGGCGCATCCTGCCGGGCATGGCATCCTTGGGAATCCCCAGCTAAGTTGCCCAAAACCCTGACAGGACACGAGAACCATATGTCTTTCACCATCGCCACCTGGAACATCAATTCGGTCCGCCTGCGCGAACCCATCGTGCTGAAACTGTTGCAGGAACAGGGGCCGGATATTCTGTGCCTTCAGGAATGCAAATCGCCGGTTGAAAAGATCCCGACCAAGGGTTTTGCCGATATTGGCTATCCGCATATGATTGCCCGTGGCCAAAAGGGCTATAACGGGGTGGCGATCCTGTCGCGGTTGCCGATCAGGGATGTTGGGGCACAGGATTTTGCGGCGCTGGGTCATGCACGGCACGTGGCCGGGCAACTGGAAAACGGTGTGACGATCCACAACTTTTATGTTCCCGCGGGGGGCGACGTGCCGGACCGCGACAAGAACGAAAAGTTCGGTCAAAAGCTGGATTACCTTACCGAAATGCGCGACTGGTTTCGTGCCGAAAAGCCGGAAAAGTCGATTTTGGTCGGTGATCTGAACATCGCCCCGCGTGAAGATGACGTGTGGAACCACAAGCAGCTTCTCAAGGTCGTGTCGCACACGCCGATCGAGGTTGCACACCTGGCCGAAATGCAGGCGGCGGGCGATTGGGTGGATATCACACGGCAGGATATACCCGACGGAAACCTTTACAGCTGGTGGTCCTATCGGGCCCGTGACTGGTCAACGGCAGACAAGGGGCGGCGCCTGGATCATGTCTGGGCGACGTCGGACATTTCCAATGCGGGCCACTCAAGCCGCATCCTGCGCGAGGCACGTGGATGGGAAAGACCATCAGACCATGCCCCGATCTTTGCCAGCTTCGATCTTTGACATGATACTTGCCGGGACCACAACTGATCCCTTGGATTCCCGGTCCACAGCTTTCATATAGGGGCCAGCCCCAAGTGGAGAAAACCAATGATTGATATTCTGTCCGGCGCGCCTGCCGACCTGATCAAAGACACAAGCGAAGCAACCTTTATGGCCGATGTTGTCGAGGCATCCGGGGATGTCCCGGTGATCGTCGATTTCTGGGCCCCCTGGTGTGGCCCGTGCAAAACGCTTGGGCCCCAGTTAGAGGCCGCCGTGATCGCCGCCAAAGGCGCGGTAAAGATGGTCAAGATCAACGTGGACGAGGCACAGGGAATTGCCGGGCAGTTGCAGATCAAGTCGATCCCAACGGTCTATGCGTTCCACAAGGGCCAGCCGATTGATGGCTTTCAGGGTGCCCTGCCAGAGTCCGAGATCAAGGCATTCATCGACAAGGTGATTACCGCCTCCGGAGGAGAGGCCCCGGGCGAACAACTGTCTGATGCCGTTGCCGCAGCCGAGGAAATGCTGGCCGAAGGTGCGGCCGAGGACGCCGCCCAGACCTTTGCCGCCATTCTGGAACAAGACCCGAATCAGGCGGCGGCCTATGGTGGCCTTGTCCGCAGTCATATTGCGCTGGACGATCTGGAGCAGGCCGAAGCAATCCTGAACGGTGCGCCTGCCGAAATCTCTGAAAGTCCCGAACTAGAGGCCGCCCATGCCCAGCTTGAGCTGGCCAAACAGGCCGCCGATGCAGGCCCCGTTGCCGAATTGACCGCAGCGCTCGAGGCAGAGCCGGACAATGCCCAGGCGCGGTTCGATCTGGCCCTTGCGCTGCACGCGGCGGGTCAGGTGCAAGAGGCCGTTGCGCAATTGCTGGAACTGTTTCGCCGTGATCGGGAATGGAATGATGGCGCGGCCAAGTCGCAGATGTTCACGATATTCGAGGCGTTGAAAGGCGATGACCCGATTGTCCTGAACGGACGCCGCCGGCTAAGCTCAATGATATTTGCCTGAACCGGATTCGGTATTGGACTGATCCGCATGATACATCCCGCTGACCTGCCTGATACGATACCGGTGTTTCCCCTGCCGGGGGCTGTTTTGCTGCCCCGTTCGCGCCTGCCGTTGCGGATATTCGAACCGCGTTATCTGCAAATGCTTGAGGATGCGCTGAAAACGCCCCAGCGGCTGATCGGGATGGTCCAGCCCTGCCCGGTGCCGGATGATGCGGACGCGCTGCACAGTATTGGCTGTGTCGGGCGGATCGTCCAGTTTTCCGAGGCCGAAGATGGCCGTTACATGATCACCCTGTCCGGGCTGTCGCGCTATCGGATTGTCCGCGAGGTCGATGGGTTTTCCCCCTACCGGCGCTGTGACGTCAGTTGGCAAGGGTTTGATGCGGATCTGGGCAAGGCCGAACAGGATGATGGGTTAGAGCGCACATCGTTTCTGGGCCTGCTAAAGCGATATCTGGCCATGCAACAACGATCGACCGATTGGGAGGCCCTGAAAGGGGCCGGGGATGAACGGTTGGTAAATTCACTGTCGATGATGCTGGAGCTTGACCCCAAGGACAAACAGGCCCTGTTAGAGGCCCCGTCCCTGTCTGCCCGGCGTGAAACACTGGTTACACTGATCGAATACGCCCTGCTTGGCGGCAATTCCAAGGAAATCATGCAATGAACGACACGCCCGCCCCCGAATTTGACCGCCGGATGCTAGAGGCGCTGATCTGCCCTCAGACCCAGACAACGCTGGCTTATGATGCGGCGCGTCAGGAACTGGTGTCAAAGGCGGCAGGGCTGGCCTTTCCCATCCGCAACGGTATCCCGGTCATGCTGATCGACGAGGCGCGGGTGCTGGATTGATGTCGGGCAGGCCCTAAATCGTTTTGCCCTGCATCAGCCGGGGCAGATCACCCGTCAGCCCCGCGGCCTCGCGGACAAAGCTGCGGCGCAGGCCGGGGACGGCACCCAACATGCCCATGCCCAGATCACGACCCAGACGCAACAACGGGTTGTCGTTCGAAAACAGCTTGTTGACCACATCTGTCGCCATGGCCAGCGTGGCCGTGTCGAACCGGCGCCATTGCTGATACCGCTCTAGCACCAAGGGTGACCCAATGTCCTCGCCGCGCCGCCCGGCCAGTGTCAGAACCTCGGCCAACGCGCCAACATCGCGCAACCCGGCGTTCAGCCCCTGTCCGGCAATCGGGTGCATCCCATGTGCCGCATCCCCCACCAGCGCCAGCCGATTCGCAATGAAACTGTTGGCGATGGTCAGGTTCAGTGGATAGGTGAACCGTGCGCCCTCTAGTGTGATGTCGCCCAGAAAATCACCAAACCGGGGCCGCAACGCCTGTAGATACGCGCCATCATCCAGTGCGTTTATTTCGGTGGCACCCTGATGGCTTTCGCTCCAGACGATCGAACTGCGATTGCCGGTCAGCGGCAGGATTGCCAGCGGGCCGGGGGGCATGAAAAACTGATGTGCGATGCCGTGATGCGGTAATTCGTGGCGAATGGCGCAGACCAGCGCGGTCTGGCCGTAATCCCAGCCGCTGCGCCTGATCCCGGCGCGCGTTGCTGTGCCGCTTTTGCGCCCGTCCGAACCGACCAGCAACCGGCCAGTCACCGAACTGCCATCATCCAGCGTGACACTGATGCCCCCGGTATCCACATCCTGTGCCACAACCGTTTTGCCGCTGATCTGGGTAATCCCCGGTTCGTCATCCATTGCCTCAAGAAAGGCACGGCGCAAATGGCGATCCTCGACCATATAGCCCATTGGGCCTTCTTCGATCTCGGCGTGATCGAAATGCATGAAAAACGGTGATGGCCCGGCCCCTGCATGCCCGTCCGTGACCTTGATTTCCAGCATCGGCTGGGCGTTCTTTGCAACCAGCGGCCAGACCCCGATGGCACGCAAAAGGTGTTGCGATGCCAGCGCCAGCGCATAGGCCCGCCCGTCAAATTGCGCATCCTTGCGGGCCGTCTGGGCCAGTGCATCAATCACCGTCACCTTGTGTCCGGTCTGTGCCAGCGCCAGTGCCAGCGCCGGACCGTTCAGCCCACCGCCAACAATCACAATATCTGCGTCATATCCCATGACACGCAATATGGTTGCTTGTTCGGGATTGTCCATATGCGGCGCGGTCGCTACCGTCTGCCTGAATGATGATCAGGGGCGGTGATATGCAGAATTGGCTAAGCATGAGTGCGGGTGATCTGGGGCGTGGAATCGCGGCAGGCGATATCGACCCGGTTGAACTGACCAAAACCTATCTCGAGGCAATTGATGCGCATCCCTCACGGGACCGCATTTATGCGCGTGTCACCCATGATCGCGCCATGACCGAGGCCCGCGCCGCGCAGGCCCGCGCACAGGCCGGTCGGCGATTGTCGGCGCTGGACGGCGTGCCGATAAGCTGGAAGGACCTGTTTGACACCGCCGGCGTGGCAACCGAGGCCGGATCGGCCCTGTTGAAGAACCGGGTGCCCGACATGGACGGCGAAGTGGTGCGTAACGCAACCATGGCCGGCACCGTCTGTCTGGGCAAAACCCACATGAGCGAGCTGGCCTTTTCCGGGCTGGGCCTGAACCCGATCACCGAAACACCCCCTTGCGTGAATGATGCCGCCGCCGTGCCGGGGGGGTCATCATCAGGCGCGGCAACGTCGGTTGCGTTTGGTCTGGCGGCCTGCGGGATTGGGTCGGATACTGGCGGGTCGGTGCGTATTCCGTCCGCCTGGAACGATCTGGTCGGGCTGAAAACCACGTCTCACCGGCTTAGCCTTGAGGGGGTCGTGCCCCTGTGCCTGAAATTCGATACCGTCGGCCCGCTGGCCCGCACGGTCGAGGACGCCGCCCTGATGCTGGCCGTGCTTGAGGGCGGGACACCTGCCGATCTGCGCGGTGCATCCCTGAAGGGACGCCGTTTTGCGGCATTGCAGACCGTGGCGATGGACGATCTGCGCGATGCCCCGCGCATGGCATACGAGGGGGCGCTTGCCCGGCTAAAGGATGCCGGCGCGATTATCGAACCGCTTGAAGTGCCGGAACTGACCGAGGCAATGACCCTGGCCGGCACGCTTTATACCGCCGAGGCCTATGGGCTGTGGCGGGACGTGATCGAGGCAAACCCAGACCTGATGTTCGCCGAGATCCTTGAACGGTTCCGTGCGGGCGCGACAGTATCCGCCCCCAGCTATGTTGCCGCCTGGGCCGAATTGGAACGCCATCGGATGGCTTGGGACCGGGCCACATCCGGGTTCGATGCGGTTTTGTGCCCTACATCACCGATCCTGCCCCCCAACCTGGAGCGGATGACCAGTGACCATGACTATTACGTCACCGAAAACCTGCTGACGCTGCGCAACACCCGCATCGGTAACCTGATGGGCCTGTGTGGCCTGACCCTGCCAACCGGCGTGCCAAGCTGTGGCATTCAACTGCTGTGTCCACCCAACACCGAAGAGGCCCTGTTGCGCATTGGCGTGGCCGCCGAGGCCGCGCTGGCCTGATCACCATATTGGCCCGAAAGCCACAACTGCCCAAGTCAGGCCCGCTTTGTCTGGACGGGGATGCTGTGCATCTTTAGAGTTGTCCCAAACAGGGCGCCATGACCCTGATCCTGAGGCAGTAAAAATGAATCTCCCCGAGCGGTTTTCGAACCTACCGGCATACGCGTTTCCGCGCCTTCGTGCCCTTCTGGACCATCACGCCCCCGGCGGGCCGGTGGAACAGATGACTATTGGGGAACCAAAACATACGTTTCCTCAGTGGGTTACGAACATTATCGTTGAAAATGCCGCCGGGTTTAACAGCTATCCCAACAATGACGGAACGGATGAACTGCGGGGGGCCTGTGCCAATTGGGTTCAGCGCCGTTATGGTGTTTCGCTTGACCCGGCCACCCAGGTGATGGCGCTGAATGGCACCCGCGAGGGGCTGTATAATGCCGCCATGGCCCTGTGCCCCGAGACGAAGAATGGCCAGAGACCGGTCATTCTGGCCCCAAACCCATTCTATCAGGTCTATATGGTCGCCGCGATTTCGGTTGGCTCCGCACCAATTTTCGTGCCCGCAACTGCGGCCACCGGACATCTGCCTGATTTTGCATCCCTGCCGGCGGATGTGCTGAACCGGGTCACTATTGCCTACATCTGTTCGCCGGCCAACCCGCAGGGATCGGTCGCCAGCCGTGACTATTGGGCCGACCTGATCCGACTGGCCGAACAGTATGATTTCCGCATCTTTGCGGATGAATGTTACTCCGAGATATACCGCAATGACCCACCCCCCGGTGCGATGCAGGTGGCAACCGAAATGGGTGCAGACCCGGAACGGGTGTTGATCTTTCATTCGCTGTCCAAGCGTTCAAACCTTCCGGGGTTGCGCTCTGGTTTTGTGGCGGGGGGGCCGCAAAGCATTAAGGCGCTCAAGCAACTGCGGGCCTATGCCGGTGCCCCGACGCCATCGCCATTGCAGGCCGCCGCCGCCGCTGTTTGGGCGGATGAGACGCACGTGACCGAAAACCGCGCGCTGTATCGGGAAAAATATGATGTCGCCGATCAGGTGATGGGCGGGGTTCCAGGCTATCAGGGCCCCGAGGGCGGGTTCTTTTTGTGGTTGCCAGTTGATGATGGCGAGGCCGCAACACTGAAGCTGTGGCAGGAAACCGGGGTAAAGGTTTTGCCGGGTGCCTATCTGGCGCAGGGCAAGCCGGGGCAGAACCCCGGCGAGGGATATATCCGGGTCGCATTGGTGGCCCCAAAAGAAAACACACAACGCGCGCTGATCACTTTGCGCGATTGTTTGTATAAATAAACCGAGGACAGGCATGGCATATCATTCACGCAGTCGCGATCCATTGCTGGACAGCAACATGCAGGCCGCAATTGAAAAGCGCGGTAAGGAACTGATCGGGATTGCCCTGATCTGTCTGGGGCTGATGGCGGCGGCGATGGTCGCATCCTATACGCCGGACGATCCCAACTGGATGGTGTCCACGGACGCGCCGGTACAGAACTGGCTGGGCCGGATCGGTGCATCAATTGCTGCGCCCCTGTTCATGATTGTCGGCTGGGGAAGCTGGGGCATCGCGCTGGTCTTTCTGACATGGGGTTTGCGGTTTGCCTTGCACCGGGGCGAAGAGCGGGCGGTTGCGCGGCTGATCTTTGCGCCGATCTCTATCGCGGTTGCTTCGGTTTATGCCGCCACGCTGATTCCTGATCCAGGTTGGAGCGCCACCCACAGCTATGGGCTGGGTGGATTGTTTGGCGATACGGTGATGGGGGCCCTGCTAACGCTGTTGCCGGTTGGGTCGCATCTGGCGGTCAAGCTGACATCGCTGGTCATGGCTGTCGGAATGCTGGCGATTGGGGCGTATGTCCTGGGGTTCACGCGCGTGGAAGTGATGCGTGCCCTGCGGTTCTCACTGATTGGTGTGATCATGCTCTATGGTGGGTTGATGACCCTGATAGGTCGCGGGGCGTCGTCGGTGATGGCAACTGCCCGGTCCGGTCAGGAAAAGCGGGCCGAACGAAAAGAGGCGGCCAGACTGGCGGCCAGTGTCATGCAGGCCGAACAGGCCGCCGCAGAAAGCGCCGGATTGGCACATGTGGGCGCATCGGACCCGGTTATCGAAGACCCGGACTTGGTATCGGCCCCCGATACGCAGGAACGTGGCAGCCTGCTGTCGCGGATTCCGTCCCTGATTCGCCGCCCGGATTCCATATCGGATTCCATGCCCGAATCGATGCCCGAACCCGAACTGATCAATCCGTCTTTGGCCGCCATCCCCGAGGGGATGTCAGACATGATGCCGGGCAGTGAGCGCATTCAGATCAAAATAGCCGAGGCAATCCGCACGCATGCCCTTGCCGCGGCACCACCGCCCCAGACAGACCCTGAACGTCCTTTGACAAACGGGCGCGGGCGTGGCCCGGACCCGTTGGTTCTGGACGCGGTGCCACCGATGGGCCTGCCGCCAGAACCGCCGATGACAAGGGTGGATGGTGGCGAACCCCAGATGGGCACCCCTGCGCCTGAACTGGTCGCGCAGCCCCTTCCGTTACAGCAACCGACCCCCCATATCCCGACACCGGAGGCACGAAAAGTGGTGCAGAATCCGGTACGAAACCCCCCCACCCCATCCCGTCGCGCCAAGGCCGAGGCACAGCCTGCACTGGCCTTTGAGGACAATTCGACAGCCTTTGAACTGCCCCCGCTGAGCCTGCTGTCCAGCCCGATTGAAATTCAGCGCCACCACCTGAGCGACGAGGCGCTTGAGGAAAACGCGCGTATGCTGGAAAGCGTGCTGGACGATTACGGTGTCAAAGGCGAAATCGTCAGCGTTCGGCCCGGCCCGGTGGTCACCATGTACGAACTGGAACCGGCACCGGGCCTTAAGGCCAGCCGGGTGATTGGCCTGGCGGATGATATCGCACGGTCAATGGCGGCCCTGTCGGCGCGGGTTTCCACCGTTCCCGGGCGCTCGGTTATTGGTATCGAACTGCCGAACGAAAAGCGCGAAAAGGTGATCCTGCGGGAAATCCTGGCATCCCGCGACTTTGGCGACAGCAACATGAGCCTGCCACTGGCGCTGGGCAAGGATATTGGTGGTGATGCGGTGGTGGCCAATCTGGCCAAGATGCCCCACCTGCTGATTGCCGGAACCACCGGATCGGGCAAATCGGTGGCGATCAACACGATGATCTTATCGCTGCTTTATAAACTGACCCCGGCAGAATGCCGGATGATCATGATTGACCCCAAGATGCTGGAACTTTCTGTCTATGACGGTATTCCACACCTTTTGTCGCCCGTGGTGACGGACCCGAAAAAGGCCGTTGGTGCCCTGAAATGGACCGTGGGTGAGATGGAAGATCGCTATCGCAAGATGTCCAAGATGGGTGTGCGCAACATCGAAGGCTATAATAGCCGCGTAAAAGAGGCGCAGGCCAAGGATCAGATGTTCAGCCGGACAGTTCAGACCGGATTTGATGATGAAACCGGCGATCCGGTGTTCGAAACCGAAGAATTCGCCCCCGAGGCGCTGCCATATATCGTCGTCATCGTTGACGAAATGGCCGATCTGATGATGGTCGCCGGCAAAGAAATAGAGGCCTGCATCCAACGGCTGGCCCAGATGGCACGGGCATCGGGCATCCACCTGATCATGGCCACCCAACGCCCGTCGGTTGATGTGATCACCGGCACGATCAAGGCCAACTTTCCAACCCGGATTTCGTTCCAGGTGACCTCGAAAATCGACAGCCGGACAATTCTGGGTGAAATGGGTGCCGAACAGCTTTTGGGCATGGGTGACATGCTTTATATGGCTGGCGGGGCCAAGATTATCCGCTGCCACGGCCCGTTTGTGTCGGATGAAGAGGTCGAGGAAATCGTGACGCACCTTAAGGGGTTCGGCCCGCCGGAATATGTTGGCACCGTTCTTGACGGCCCGGATTCGGACCGCGAAAGCGATATTGACATGGTGTTGGGTCTGGGCGGAAACACGACTGGCGAAGATGCGCTTTATGACACGGCTGTGCAGATCGTGATCAAGGACCGCAAATGTTCGACCTCGTATATTCAGCGCAAACTGGCCATTGGTTACAACAAGGCGGCGCGACTGGTTGAGCAGATGGAAGACGAAGGGCTGGTGTCCCCCGCCAACCACGTCGGAAAACGTGAAATCCTGGTGCCGGAACAACAGTAATTGCGGGTTATAATCGTGCCACAACATACTATCTAAAAGATATGAAACCGATTGCCCTTGCCCTTGCCCTTGCCTTGTCCGCCTCTGCGGGCTGGGCGGGCGAAAAGCTGTCCCTGACGGCCATCTCGGATTATCTGAATGGCCTGAAAACCGCCCAAGGTCCCTTTACCCAGATCAATGATGACGGCAGCCTGTCCACCGGAACGCTGTATATGCATCGTCCGGGGCGGATGCGGTTTGAATATGACCCGCCAGACAATGCGGTGGTGATCGCGGGGGGCGGTGCGGTCACGATCCATGACCCAAAGTCGAACCAGCCCCCGGAAAGCTATCCGTTGAAACGCACACCGCTGTCGATCATTCTGGCCAGGCAGGTTGATCTGGGGCGTGCAAATATGGTTGTTGGCCATGGGTTTGACGGTACGGCAACGATTGTCACGGCCCAGGACCCCGAAAGCCCGGAATATGGCAGCATTGATCTGATGTTCACGGCCGATCCGGTCGAGCTTCGGAAATGGGTTATCCATGACGGCAGCGGTGGACAGACAACCGTGATAATGGGCGGGCTGCAAACCGGTGGCCGGCTAAGCAGCCTGTTGTTTACCACCCAGGCCGGGGCCGGAAGCCGGAATCGCTAAGCCGGAACCGGACAAGCCCCCAGCCCGATAAAAAGGCTGTCGGGGCTTGATAAAATTGGCGCTAATACCTGAACTTGCCGCAGGTTCTAAGCTGACCATCATACATCTTGGCGCGTGCATCCACATTCGCCGCGACCCGTATCAGCCAGCTTTTGCGTTTATACGTTCCGCGTGAAAACCCGGTATGACCCTCGTGATAGGCCAAGTACTGATTGCGGGCATCGCTAAGGGCAATGTCATTCTTTTCGTGGCTTTTGGTCATGTACCAGCCGATAAAATCGCTGGCGTCGCGCATCTTGTCCCTTTTGGCGCTGCGGCGTCCGGTTTCACTGCGGTACTGATCCCAGGTGCCGTCCAGCGCCTGACTATAACCAAACGCGCTGCTTTGGCGGCCCATCGGGATGACCCCCAGAACAAACCGGTATGGGGTTCGGGCATCGCCGCGATATTTGCTTTCCTGATAGATGGTTGCCATCTGCACAGACACCGGCACGCCCCATTTGCGTTCGGTTGCTTTGAATGCCTTCATGTATTTCGGTCGCTGCTTGGCGATGCTGCACGCATCATCAAGGTTACGGGGCGGGCTTTTATAGCCGCCGCCACAAGATGCCAGCATTAACGCCAGCAACATCGCGCAAAGAGTTCTGCTCATAATGCCTCTTGCCTTTTTTAGGGCATTTTAACGCAAACCTACCCGTGATGGAATCACATTCGCAAGAGCGCCGTCAGCGATCGGCGTAAACCGCCCGGCTTTGGTTGATATCTGGCGCGATTCGAACCGGAACTTTGGCCGCAAACCTTACTGTTAAGGCTGGGTCCACAGACTGTTTCCGGAAAAATGCGCGCAAACATTGGACAATCATGCCTTGAAAATTGTAAAAACCGTAGGTAGGGGCTTCGAATTATGTTGAATATGCGTGCAAAATATCATTTGGGTCAGGTGGTCCGTCACAAGAAACATCCGTTTCGTGGCGTGGTTTTTGATGTGGACCCCAATTTCTCGAACACTGAGGAATGGTATCAGGCGATACCCGAAGACAGCCGCCCGGTGAAAGAACAGCCGTTTTATCACCTCTTGGCCGAAAACGACCAAAGCTATTATGTTGCCTATGTTTCGGAACAGAATCTGGTTGCTGATTATTCCGGCGAACCGGTGGATCACCCGGATATTCCCGACATGTTCGGCCCGTTTTCGGATGGCACCTATCCGCTGCATTTCCAACTGAACTGATCTGCGTGGGTGAAAACCCAGGCGCTGCCAGACCTTAATATCCGATCGCACAGCCGTCTTTACGCGGGTCACTTGCCCCTTCTAGAACACCGTTTTCACCAATCCTGATTGCCTGGGCACCCCCAAGGGCGGTGTCGGGCACCGTTACGTTGTGGCCCATATCGGCCAGTTCCTGACGGACTGATGGGTCATAGCCGCGTTCAACCTTTATGGTGCCCGCATCCGAAAACGCGCGTGGTGCATCCAGCGCGGCCTGCAACCCCATCCCGAAATCGCGCAGGTTTGAAAACAGTCTGGCGTGCCCCACAGGCTGATAGGCCCCGCCCATCACGCCGAACGGCATAACCACCCGGCCATTTTCGCGCACCATACCGGGGATGATTGTGTGCATTGGCCGTTTGCCGCCCCCCAGTTCGTTCGGGTGGCCCTGTTCCAGGGTAAAGCCCGCCCCACGGTTCTGCATCAGGATACCGAATTTCCCGGATGCAATACCCGAGCCAAAGCCGTGAAAGATCGAATAGATCAGCGACACGGCCATCCTGTCGCGGTCCACAACCGTGATATAGATCGTATCCTTGTGTATGGCACCGGCCACTGGGGCTGCGGCAGGCATGACGCGGGCCGGGTCGATCAGCGCCGCCAACCGACTGGCCGTTTCAGGGGCCAGCATGTGATCTGTCCGGCTGGTATGGTCAGGATCGGCGATGAACCGGTTACGGGCGTCATAGGCCAACTTGGCCGCTTCGGCCTCGATATGGATGCGCTCGGCCCCCATTGGGTCCATCCCGGCAATGTCGAAATGTGACAGGATGTTCAGCAACAAGATCGCCGTGGCCCCTTGTCCGTTGGGCGGATGTTCGACCAGTTCAACGCCTTTGTAATCACCGCTGATGGGCAAAGAGGGCATGGATTGCAGGGTGGCAAAGTCCCCGACCGTGTGAACACCGCCGCGTTGTGTCAGGGCGGCGATCATATCTTCGGCCACCTCGCCGGTATAGAACGCATCACGGCCATTCCGGGCAATCCGGCGCAGCACCTCGGCCTGGCCGGGGGCGCGAAACATCTGGCCGGTTTTTGGTACTTTCCCGTCAAGCAGATACACCTCGCGGGCGTGCCCTTGCAGGATTTCGGCGGAATTTGCCCAGTCAAAGGCGACCCGGGGGGCCACCGGCACACCGGCATCGGCATAGTGAATGGCCGGTGCCAGCAGCGCATCAAGCCCCAGTTTTCCAACAGTTTCAGACAGGTAACAGAATGCATCGATTGCGCCGGGAATGGTGACGGCGTCCGGGCCGCCCAGCGGCACGGTTTTATGGCCTGCATCCCGCAACCGGGTTGCGCTGGCCCCACCGGGGGCGCGACCCGATCCGTTCAACGCCTGAACGGTGTCGCTGCCCGGTGCCGAATATAGCACAAAGCAATCGCCGCCGATTCCGGTCATCTGCGGTTCGCAAATACCCAAAAGGACGGCCCCGGCAATCGCCGCGTCCATGGCATTACCGCCGCGTTTCAGGATATCGATTGCCGCTTGTGCCGCCAGGGGGTGTGATGTTGCACACATGCCATTGCCTGCCAGAACTTCGGATCGCCCTGGTAATTGAAAGTCACGCATTTATCGGTCCCGCCCCATATTCCAACAGCAAAATCTTAAGGGCACCATCAAATGAGCGCCACTGCGTATTTTCGTTATTTGGGGGGGAAGGAAGTTCCTTGGCACCGCGCACTGG
>DAOUPC010000191.1 GCA_030626365.1 Paracoccaceae bacterium | reverse complement strand
TCCAAGATTCGAAGGATTCACCACGTGGCTGATAGCAAGAAACCTGACCTTGACGCCGACCCGGTTGAAACGCCGGATACGGTGCCAGATATTGCACCCGATACTGTGACTAACCCGGAGTCCGATCAGCCCACAGACCCGGCTGAAAAGACCGAAACACCAACAAAGCCAACCCCTGAAAAGGCCGCAAAACGCGGTGGATTTGCCCCGGCGCTGATTGGCGGTGTTCTGGCGGGATTTCTGGGGTTTGCTATTGCGCAAAGCAAGGTTCTGGATGCCATTTTGCCGGATGCCCTGAAAGGCACCGATATGGATAAGGTTGTAACGGCCCTGCGGGATGCAGACACCAAACAGGCCGGTGAACTGACCACATTGCGGGCCGAAATAGCGGCGATTGATCAGCCTGATCTGGGACCGCTACAGGCGCAACTGGCATCTGTTCAGGCGGATATTGTGGCACTTAAGGCGGATTTAGACGGGCAGTTGCGCGATATTGAAACCCGCCTGAAACCACTGAATGCGCGTCTGGATACGCTTGAAAAGCAGCCAATGACCGGGGGCGCGTCAGAGGTGGCGATTGCCGCGTATGACCGGGAACTGGCCGCATTGCGGGATGCGATTGCGACCCAGCGTGCAGATGTCGAGACAATGATCGACAAGGCCCGCACAACCGAGGCAACCGCTCGCGTATTAGAAAAAACCACCGCGAATGTCGCCCGGAATGCCCAAAATCTGGCCACGGTGGCGCGCTTGCATGCGGCGCTGGACCGTGGGGCGGGTTACGGCGCGATACTGGCGGATCTGGTCGCGGCGGGGGTTGTTGTGCCGGATGTTCTGAACGGGACGGCCAAAGACGGCGTTGTGACGCTGGCCGCGCTGGGTGATACGTTCCCGCCTGCGGCCCGTGCCGCCCTGTCTGCGGCACGCACCGATGCGGACGAGGGTGGCGGTATTTGCGGTTTTTTACAGCGCCATCTTGGGGCCCGTTCGATTGAACCCCGCGAAGGCGGTGACCCGGACGCAATCCTGTCCCGCGCCGAGGCGGCGATAACAGATGGCAACCTGTCGCAAGCGCTGGACGAAATCACCACATTACCCGAGGGTGCCCGCGCTGAAATGCAAGACTGGGCCGAAAGTGCCACCAAAAGGCTGGCCGCGCTTAACGCGGCGGATCAACTGGCCCAAAGCCTGAACATTAACTGAAGGACCTGCCATGTTGTGGTCACTGATCAAGATCCTCGTATTTGTCGCCGCCATTGCATTGTTGGCGCATGGGGCCGGGTACCTGATGGAATCCAGCGGTGGAATCCGGATTACCTTTGCCGGGATCGAATACACGCTGGAACCGCTGCAATCGGTGATTGCCGGGCTGGTTCTGCTGGTGGTGGTGTGGCTGGTGCTTAAGCTATTGTCGCTGCTGGTGGCGACGCTGAAATTCCTGAGCGGGGATGAAACCGCCATTTCCCGCTATTTCGACCGGGGCCGTGAACGGCGGGGGTATCAGGCCCTGTCCGAAGGGCTGATGGCGCTTGCCTCGGGCGAGGGGCGCGTGGCCATGTCCAAGGCGGCCAAGGCCGAAAAATACCTGGCCAAGCCGGAACTGACCAACCTGCTAAGCGCGCAGGCGGCAGAGATGGCCGGCGATACGCGCAAGGCGTCCGAGGCCTATAAACAACTGATCGGAACCGAGGCGACCCGCTTTGTCGGGGTGCGTGGGATCATGAAACAGAAACTGGCCGAGGGCGATTCCGATACCGCCCGCAAGCTGGCCGAAAAGGCCCATGCGCTGAAACCGCGCAACGAAGAGGTGCAGGATGTCCTGCTGCGCCTTCAGGCCCAGGCGCAGGACTGGTCCGGTGCGCGCAACACGCTAACCGCCAAGCTAAAGTCCGGCAGCCTGCCGCGCGATGTATACCGGCGACGCGATGCGGTGCTGGCCCTGTCCGAAGCGCGCGAAATCATCGAAGAAGGGGCCTCGATCGAGGCCCGTGAGCGGGCGATCGAGGCCAACCGCCAATCGCCGGACCTGATACCGGCTGCCGCCATGGCCGCGCGGGCCTATATCGATGCAGGCAAGCCGCGTTATGCCGTGCGGGTGCTAAAGAAAGCATGGGAAACCCACCCCCCCCCCGACCGTGCCGCCGCCGTTGCCATGATTGAACCGGACGAGACAGCCGATCAGCGGCTTAGGCGGTTTGCCACCCTGACCCGGATACACCCCGAACATACGGAAACCCGGCTGGTACGGGCCGAACTGTTGATTGTCGCGGCCGATTTCCCCGAAGCGCGCCGCGCGCTGGGTGAATTGGGCGGCGACGGGGGCGATGCACGGGCTCTGACGCTGATGGCCGCAATAGAACGGGGCGAAGGGGCGTCGGATGCGGTGGTACAGGGCTGGCTTGCCAAGGCACTAAGTGCGCCACGCGGCCCGCAATGGGTGTGTGACAATTGCCAATCCATTCACGCCGAATGGGCCCCGGTTTGCGAACGCTGCAACAGCTTTGACACCCTTGGCTGGAAAACCCCCGAAACCCCCGCAATCACCAGCGCAACCGGCGTTCACATGCTGCCGCTGATTGTTGGCGTACCCGATGAAACCCCAGACATCGAAGACACCACCGGGACCGACCTGATTGACCTGGGTGCGGCTGATACGGGTCAATCCGATGATTTAATTACAATAATCGCCGATGGTTCCAACGATCATCTGGCAGGGGACACCAAATAAACCTTCCCAGTTCTTTGACGCAATGCTAAAAGCGCCCCGCACCTTGGGTTTGCATGGTGCGTTGGCCGCTGTAGCTCATCAGGTAGAGCACATCATTCGTAATGATGGGGTAGTAGGTTCGAGTCCTATCAGCGGCACCATTATCAAATCATTCATCTAGCAGTTTTTCGCAGGCACCAACCCGGCGACCCTACACCGCCGACGCTGTCAGGGCCTTGTTCAGCAACGGGGCCAGGCGATTGGCCCATGCTTTTTGCCCGGTGTGGTCGCTGATCAGGTCATTGCGCAGCTCGATCAGCACGTTGGGGCGACCAAAGGTCAGCGCGTGTTTGTCGATGGCATCACCAGTCAGGTGGCCTGAATAGGGTTCGTTATCGCCGACCACCATATCATCTGCGCGGTTCAGCAGGTCCAGCAGGGGGCGGGCCAGACGGTCATCCCGGGCATAAAGCACCCCAACATCCCACGGACGGGGCGGGCGGCCACGCAACTGGCGGGTATAGCTGTGGACCGACAGAATCACCGTACCAGGCCGGGCGGCCATGCGTGTCAACGCGCGGTGATAGGGGCGATAGGCCATATCCATACGCCGTTCGGCCTCTGCCGTATCGGCATGGCGGTTTTGCGGGATGATTGATCCGTCGTAAAGTTTCATCAGGATTGTCGGGTCGTCTTCGCCCCGGTTTGGGTCAATCACCAGACGCGAAAAATTTGATGCAATCACCGGGGCGTTCAGCAGGACACCCAGATGCTGTGCCACGCTGTAGGCCCCCACATCATAGGCGATGTGGCGTTCCATATCTTCACGCGCCAGCCCAAGTGAACCACCACCCACCTGTGGCGGCACCATGTTGGTTGCATGGTCGCAGGTGATCAGCCACCGGCCGGGGCGGGTTTCACCATGAACGAAATAGGGGGTATATGTCATGCACCTGTTATCTCTTTGCCAGCATATCTCGGGGTAGTTTAATAAGAGGGCAAGCCGGCGCACATCATCAATGCCAGTTGCCAGCATTTAGGATTTGCGGCATAAAGCCGGTGCATATGTTTGCGGTAACAGGTTGGATATAAGGAGCAGTCCATGAGGCGTTCGCGCAAGGTCAAGATCGTGGCGACGTTGGGCCCGGCATCAGAAACCTATGACATGATCCGTGCGTTGCACGAGGCAGGGGCAGATGTGTTCCGCCTGAACATGAGCCATGGCACCCAGGACGATATCCGCGAAAAGCATCGGATCATCCGTCAGGTGGAACAGGATCTGAACAGCCCGATTGCAATTCTGGCCGATTTGCAGGGGCCAAAGTTGCGGGTTGGCACCTTTGCGCAAGAATCCGAGGAATTGCAGACCGGGGCCGCCTTTCGGCTGGATAGCGATCCGGCACCGGGCAATATAAACCGTGTTTGCCTGCCACATCCCGAGATTTTTCAGGCCCTGGCGGCGGGGGCGACCCTGTTGGTCAACGATGGCAAGATCCGTCTGGAGGTAACCGGCTGTGGTGCAGATTATGCCGATTGTGCGGTGGTTGCCGGCGGCACGATTTCCAATCGTAAGGGCGTGAATGTTCCCGATGTGATGCTGCCACTGGCGGCCCTGTCGGACAAGGACCGAAGTGATCTGGAATTTGCCTGTGGCCTTGGCGTTGACTGGCTGGCGTTATCGTTCGTTCAGCGCGCCGAAGACGTGATCGAGGCCCGCACCCTGGCCGACGGGCGTGCGGCGGTCCTGTCGAAGATCGAAAAACCCAGCGCGGTTGAACGGTTCGACGAAATTCTTGCCGTGTCTGACGGGATCATGGTGGCACGGGGTGATCTGGGGGTCGAATTGCCGGTCTCTGCGGTGCCCCCGATTCAGAAGCGGTTGGTGCGCCGCTGCCGCGCGGCAGCCAAGCCGGTGATCGTCGCCACCCAGATGCTGGAGAGCATGATCGAAAGCCAGATGCCAACCCGCGCCGAGGTATCAGACGTGGCCACGGCGATCTATGAAGGCACCGATGCAATCATGCTCAGTGCCGAATCGGCGGCGGGAAATTATCCTGTCGAGGCGGTTCAGATGATGGACAAGGTGGCAATCGAGGTCGAGGCAGACCCGACCTATACCCAGATCATCACCGCATCGCGGTCCATCAAGGGCAGTTCGGTCGCCGATGGTATCGTCGCCGCCGCACGGGAAATTGCCGAAACCACCGACATCAAGGCGATCTGCTGTTTCACCCAAAGCGGAACAACCGCCTTGCTGACGGCACGTGAACGTCCCGGTGTGCCGATCATTGCGATGACCTCGCTGCGTGGCACCGCAAGGCGGTTGGCGCTTAGCTGGGGCTGTCATTGCGTCATGACATCCGAACTTGAACGGTTCAAAAGCGCGGTGGTCAACGCCGCCCGTGCCGCCCGCGCCGCAGGGTTCGCAAGCGAGACAGATCAGATCGTGGTGACGGCTGGCGTGCCCTTCAACGTGCCCGGCACCACCAATATCCTGCGTGTTGCGCCCTGTGATGAACGTTTGATCTATCATACCGATCCGGGCTAACCTGCACCCCGTGTGGTGTTTCACGACATGTTGCGGGGGCGATCTGGATGGATACGGACCTGGTGTTGATACTGGGAATTGCCATTGGGGCCTTGTCTGTGCCGGCCATGGTCTCGGCGCTTAGCGATGGGTACGCGCCAAGATCGGCGGCCATCATGTTGCTGCTGTCCGGTGGGATGATCCTTTTTGCGCTGATCAGCCATCCGACCGGATACCGCATTGACCAGATGGCAGAGGTATTTTTTGGGGTGATTGCCCGGTTTATCCCCTGATTCTGGCCTGCCCCCCTTGCCAGTCGCTTCTGATATGCGTAAACGGCGCTTCTGATCCGCGCGACCGGCCAATGTGGCATGCCGAGTCGCGCTTACAACCGACCTGAATAATAGGAGACGGAAATGCCCAAGATGAAGACCAAATCAAGCGCCAAAAAGCG
>DAOUPC010000277.1 GCA_030626365.1 Paracoccaceae bacterium | reverse complement strand
CAATGCTGGGTGATCTGGTTGATATTGCCCGGTCGGCCAGTGGGGCACGGGCGCTGATCCTGACCGGAACGGGCCGGGTGTTCAGCGCCGGGGCCGATCTGGACGAGGCCCGCGCCGGGCTGGCCACGTCAGAACTGTGGGAACAGCTTTCAGGGGCAATTGCCGCGCTGCCGGGCCTTACGGTGGCGGCGCTGAACGGTACGCTTGCGGGCGGAGCCATGGGCATGGCGCTGGCCTGTGATCTGCGCATTGCGGTGCCGGGGGCCAGGTTCTTTTACCCGGTGATGAAGCTGGGTTTTTTGCCGCAGCCCTCTGATCCGGGCCGTATGGCCGCATTGATCGGTCCGGCCCGTACCAGGCTGATCCTGATGGGCGGGCAGAAAATTACGGCAGACGAGGCGTATGCGTT
Source organism: Paracoccaceae bacterium (assembly GCA_030626365.1). Taxonomy (GTDB): domain Bacteria; phylum Pseudomonadota; class Alphaproteobacteria; order Rhodobacterales; family Rhodobacteraceae; genus NVQY01. The sequence continues at coordinate 2,850 of DAOUPC010000277.1, read as the reverse complement.
CGGTCTGATCGACCGGATCGTTGCCCCCGAGGATCTGCTGGGGGTGGCCCGCGACCTGACCACGGATACACTGGCCGCAAGACCCGAGATTGCGGCGCAGATCAAGGCAATGTGCAGCCCGTAAAATCGCCAGGGCGTGACGGACAAGGGGATTAGGCATGAACAAACAAAACCAACCACAGGCGCTGGTCATCGGCGCGGGGCCTGCCGGGCTGATGGCCGCCGGGGAACTGGCGCGCGCCGGCTGTGCCGTGACGGTGGTCGAATCCAAACCGTCGGCCGGGCGCAAATTTCTGATGGCAGGCAAATCGGGACTGAACCTGACACGAGATGAACCATTCGATACCTTTCTGGCCGCCTATACCGATGCCGCGTCCTGGTTGCAGCCAATGATCCAGGCATTCGACGCAACGGCAGTTCAGAACTGGGCGCGCGACCTTGGACAAGAGGTCTTCACCGGCTCAACCCGGCGGATATTTCCGGTTAGCATGAAGGCATCCCCCCTGTTGCGTGCATGGCTGCGGCAGTTGGATGGGCTGGGCGTTCAGTTGCGCACCCGCTGGCGCTGGACCGGGTGGCGCGATGGCACGGCCACCTTTGATACCCCCGATGGCCAGATGGATTTTGCTGCGGATGTCACCGTTCTGGCCCTTGGCGGGGCCAGTTGGTCGCGCCTTGGGTCGGATGGGGCATGGGGCGATGTGCTGAAAGGGCACGGCGTGGACCTTGCGCCCTTTGCCCCTGCCAATGCGGGCCTGCGGGTTGACTGGTCTGCGCATATGGCGTCGGCATTTGGCCAGCCACTAAAGGGCGTGGCGTTCCGGGCCGGACCATACGCATCGCGCGGCGAGGCGGTGATTTCGGCGCGCGGGCTGGAGGGGGGCGGGATCTATTCCGTCAGTCGCGGTGTGCGCGAGGGTCACGCGCTAAGCGTCGATCTGGCACCCGACAAAACGGTGAAAGACCTGACCACCCGCCTTGCCCGCCCACGCGGCAAAGCATCCTGGGCAAACCACCTGCGTAAAGTGCTGAAACTGGGGGGCGCACGCATGGCCCTGCTGAACGAATTTGGCCGCCCCCTGCCACAAGACCCCGCCGCACTGGCGGCCCTGATCAAGGCATTACCGATTGCCCATGCCGGGCTGGCCCCCTTGGACGAGGCAATCTCGTCCGCGGGTGGTGTGATGCAAAACGCGGTGGATAAAGGCCTGATGCTGACGGCAATGCCGGGCGTTTTCTGCGCCGGGGAAATGTTGGACTGGGAGGCCCCCACCGGGGGATATCTGCTGACCGGATGCCTGGCCACCGGACGCTGGGCGGGGCGCCATGCCGCCGATTACCTGCGACAAAACGGTTTTAATCCCGGGGCGTAGACCGATAAACTGAACTGTGTTTCAAGGTGTGTAACAGGAAGAGATTCATGCCTGGATGGCAGCGCCCAAAGCATGTGGAGTTGTTCCCCGGCAGGGTACAAATTCAGCTTGCAAGGAAGGGGTAGTGGCGGACCGAGGATCATTAGAAGTTATCCGTCATCACATTGATTTATATCATCAATAATTTCTGAAATAATTAGAATACCACATTTCATACCACGCAAGGTTTAAATTACGTGTCAATCATGCGTAAAGATGTTTCTGAAACCCTACATATGATTGGATCACCGCATCAACCCCACCAAGGGCCTGCGCCCCTTCGGCGAAGGTGCCGAATTTCAGCGATAGGTAATCCGGCAACTTGGATCGGTCCAAATCTTCAACGCCACTTTCAACATACTGCCCCAGCACGTAATTCAGGAACGCGGCCAGCTTTACCCCATACTCCTGCTCTATAGCACCCGCCCCGGCCTCTGCGCGCTCTTGGCGGGTAATGGGTGTGGTGGCATAGGCAACATGCGCCAGAACGTCGAACAGATCGCTTTTATCGGCCATGATCGCTTCTTTGATTTGCATCAGGACCAAAGCATCATAGCCGCGTTCCGCCAGTTGCCCCAGCAATGCCTTGCGGGTATCGGGGTCGCCCCAAAGGCGGCGCAACTCATCTTCGTCTTTGAACAGATCGGGCAACTCGCCAAACAGGATGCGCGGGCGGCGGGTGGGTTCGCGGCCAAGGTTCCACTTGGCATGAAACAGCTTCCAGCACAGTTGGAACGCAATGCCGGTCTTTCCGGTGCCGGTGGCCAGCGTCAACAGAATGCGGTCCTTGCCCTGCGCCACGGCCTCAAGTGCTGCCGAAATCGCATTGTGCTGGTAATAGCGCGCCTGCCACTTGCCGCCACCATCCTCGAACGGCACAGCACCGAAACGGTCGCGCCAGTCGTTCTGGGTGGCGAATGTGCGCGCCCACAGGTCATCGGGGCCGGGTGGGCCATCAATCTCGCGTTCGCCGCCGTTTGTGTCGATCTCGTACCATGTCAGGCCATTGGTGGCATAGGCAAACCGGGCCTTCAGGCGCTTGGCGTATTCCTTGGCCTGCCCCACGCCTTCGGACGTGTCGATCCCGGCGCGCTTGGCTTCAATAACGGCCAGTTTCTGATCACGATAGATCAGCACATAATCCGACGACATCGGATTGGCCCGTTTGCCGCCCTGAACGATACGCCCCGGCGCGATCACCTCGCGTTTGATCTGCGATCCCGGCACCACGCCCCAACCAGCGGCCTTTAGCGCCGGGTCAATACGTTCGGCGCGGGTGTCGGCCTCGGTTTCGTTCTGGTGGGTCAATGGCGTTAACTCAGTTTGTTTCTATGTATTCGCAAGCCTGTCTGAAAACCTGTCTTTGCTGGCGGCGGCTTGTTTCAACAATGCCTTAAAATCGCCCGGCGGGTTGCCATCGTCAAGCATCCCTTTGAAT
>DAOUPC010000024.1 GCA_030626365.1 Paracoccaceae bacterium | reverse complement strand
TTGCCACAAGGGTGATGATGCCCATCGCCCTGATGGTCGCGGCCTATATCTTTTTCCGGGGCCACAACGCGCCCGGTGGCGGTTTCATCGCCGGGCTGATCGCGGCCATTGCGGTTATCATGCAATATATGGCCTCGGGTTTTGGCTGGGCCGCCGAGCGTCAGAGGTTCTATTACCACGCCATCATAGGCTCGGGCGTTCTGGTGGCTGCCCTGACCGGCCTTGGATCATGGTTCGCCGACATGCCGTTCCTGACCAGCGCATTCGGCTATGTCACCATCTGGCCACTGGAGAAATTCGAACTGGCCACCGCAGCGCTGTTTGATCTCGGTGTGTTCCTCGCCGTGGTCGGCGCGGTGATGCTGGCGCTGGAAAGCTTCGCCCGCTTTGCCTGGCAGCCGGGGATGGACAGCGAATTTGCCATGGATATCAATCCGGCCCGCGATGACGAACCCGAGACACCCGAACCAGCACCCCCCGAACCAGCACCGAAGGAGGCCTGAGACATGGAATTGCTTCTAGCCAGTGCTGTCGGCGTGCTGACCGCCTGCGGAATCTACCTGATCCTGCGTCAGCGTACGTTTCCGGTGATCATCGGCCTGTCGCTGTTGTCCTATGCGGTCAATGTGTTCCTGTTCGCTACCGGGCGGTTGGCGCTGAACATGCCGCCGGTCCTGAGGTACCATGCCACCGATTATACCGACCCGCTGCCGCAGGCGCTGGTGCTGACGGCGATCGTGATATCGTTTGGAATGACCGCAGTTGTGGTGATGATCGCCCTCAGCGCCTATCTGTCGGCCCGCAATGACCGGATCGACATGGACGTGGACGACACATACGACGACGAACAGGATGCCACCCCAGGCGCTAACACTGGCACCAACACCGAGGGTGACGCATGAGCCACCTGATCATCCTTCCCATCGTGCTGCCGGCGATCCTTGCGCCGTTCATCATCATGGCAATCCGATTTCACCTGGACCTTCAGCGAATATTCTCGCTGGCCGGAACCGTCGCGCTGGTGGGCATTACCGTGGCGCTGATGGCGCAGGCGACCACCGGCGACATCGCGGTTTACGACCTGGGCAACTGGCCCGCGCCGTTTGGCATCGTGCTGGTGCTGGACCGGCTGTCGGCACTGATGATCGTGCTGACCGCGCTGCTGGCGCTGGCTGTGCTGCTTTATGTCATCGGCACCGGCTGGGATGCGCGGGGGCGGCATTTCCACGCGCTGTTCCAGTTTCAGCTGATGGGGGTTATGGGGGCGTTCCTGACTGGTGATGCGTTCAACCTGTTCGTGTTCTTCGAGGTGCTGCTGATCGCCTCTTACGGGCTGATAATCCACGGTGGTGGTGCGCGCCGGCTGCGTGCGGGTGTGCAATATGTGGTCTACAACCTGCTGGGATCGACCCTGTTCCTGTTCGCGTTGGGCACGCTTTATGCGGTCACCGGCACGCTGAACATGGCCGATCTGGCGGAACGTGTGGCTGCCCTGCCGGCGGACGAGACCGCATTGCTGCGTGTCGGCGCGGTTTTGTTGCTGCTGGTGTTTGCCATCAAGGCGGCGGTGTTGCCGCTGCATTTCTGGCTGCCGGCCAGCTATGCCAACGCGCCGATGCCGGTGGCGGCCCTGTTTGCCATCATGACCAAGGTCGGGGCCTATTCGATCCTGCGCATGTACACGCTGGTGTTTGGCCCGGATGTGGCGGTGACATCGGGGCTGGTTGGCGATTGGCTGTTGCCGGCGGCCTTGCTGACGCTGGCGGCAGGTACGCTTGGCATCCTGGGCGCGCGCAAAGTGGGCAAGCTGGTGGCCTTTGCGGCGATCGCTTCGATGGGCACGCTGTTGATCGCCATATCGCTGTTCACGCCGCAGGCAACGGGGGCCGCACTTTATTACGTCATCCACTCGACCTTTGCCACGGCGCTGATGTTCCTGATCGCCGATCTGATCTGCGCGCGCCGGGGCGGGGCCATCACCTATACGCCGCCCATGGCGCAAAGCGGGCTGATCGCCGCGTTGTTCTTTGCCGGGGCCATTGCCATGGCCGGAATGCCGCCCCTGTCGGGGTTCATCGGCAAGCTGCTGGTGATGGACGCCTCACGCGCCGAACCGCTGATGACGGTGATATGGGCGGTGATCCTGATTTCTTCGCTGGTGATGGTTGTGGGATTTGCGCGCGCCGGGTCGTTGATATTCTGGAAAGCATATGACCCGACACTGGCCACCGATGGCGGGGATGATACGCAAGACGACGAAGCCCCTGACACGCCGGCCCGCCCTGCCGCCCTGCCCTTTGTCGCCGTGTTTGCCCTGTTGGCGGGGCTGGTGGCACTGACCGTGTTCTCGGGGCCGGTTTCGCGCTATACTGACAAAACCGCCGCCCAGTTGTTTGATCCGGGCCTCTATATTGACGCCGTCCTGAAGGGGGGCACCCCATGAACCTTGTGCGCAGGCTTTTCCCGCACCCGGTATTGACGGTACTGCTGACGCTTGTCTGGCTGCTGCTGGTAAACCGCTTTTCGCTGAACTCTTTATTGTTCGGCTTTCTGCTGGGGATCATCATTCCCTTTATCACCAGCCCGTTCTGGCCGGACCGCCCGACGCTGCGCAATCCGGCGATGATGATCGAATACACCCTGGTGGTGCTTTATGATATTGTCGTTGCCAACATCGTGGTCGCGCGCCTGATCCTGTTCAAAAGCAACGCCGATCTGCAACCGGCCTGGGTCTGTATCCCGCTTGATCTGCGCACCCCCGAGGCCATCACAGTGCTGGCCGCAACCATCACCCTGACCCCCGGCACGGTTTCGGCCGACACATCGGACCACGGCCATTCCCTGTTGGTGCATTGCCTGGACGCGCCGGACCCCGATGCAATACGCGACGAGATCAAGGACCGCTATGAACGCCGCCTGATGGAGATATTCGAATGATCGCTTACGCCATCTATTTTACCGCCACCTGTTTCGGGGCCGCCTTGCTGATGAACCTGTGGCAGGTCGCCACCGCGACCGGCATTGGCGACCGGGTGCTGGCGCTGGACACGATGGTGATCAATTCGATTGCCATGCTGATCCTTTACGGCCTGACCAACGGCACCGAAATATACTTTGAGGCAGTGCTGATCATTGCCATGCTTGGCTTTGTGTCAACCGTGGCTTACGCGCGGTTCATACTGCGCGGCAACATAATAGAATGAGGCGCAGATGACCCCGGTTTACGAATTCCTGATTGCGGCCTTTCTGGTCATCTCTGGCGTGTTCGGCTTTGTCGGCTCTTACGGGCTGATCAAGCTGGATAATCCGATGTCGCGCCTGCATGCGCCGACCAAGGCAACGACGCTGGGCGTGGGGGGGGTGCTGATCGCGTCGATCCTGCATTCGCTGATGTCCGAGGGGCACCTGTCGCTGCATGAATTGCTGATCACGCTGTTCTTGTTCCTGACCGCGCCGATCACGGCAAATTTCATTGCCAAGGTGCATATCCATCGCCATGAAACGCCCGGATCTCTGCCCGTGGTGGGCGAGGATCAGGATTGGGCCACACTGGCAACCGAACCCACGGCCAAGGCCGAGTAACCACAGCGGGTCGCCAGATCCGGACAACAGGACCGGAATCGTTTGATGATCCATCCCCATCTTCCCCTGACCCATGATCTGGTGCTGATTGGCGGCGGGCATACCCATGCGCTGGTGCTGCGCAAATGGGGTATGAACAAGCTGCCCGGCGCACGGCTGACGGTCATTCACCCCGGCCCGACCGCACCTTATTCGGGGATGTTGCCGGGGTATGTGGCGGGGCATTACGACCGTGACGCGCTGGATATTGACCTGATCCGGCTGGCCCGGTTTGCCGGTGCGCGGGTCGTGGCCGGAAACGCGCAGGGCATCGATCTGGACACCCGCGAGGTACATGTGGCGGGCCGCCCGCCGATCGGCTTTGATCTGGCGTCGGTCAATGTCGGGATCACCACCGACATGCCAACCCTGCCGGGTTTTGGCGAACATGCCATTGCGGCCAAACCGCTTGGGCCGTTTGCCATCAAATGGCGCGCCTTTCTGGACGGGCCGGAACCGGGCGAAGTGGCGGTGATCGGCGGCGGCGTGGCCGGGGCCGAACTGGCCATGGCGATGGCCAACGCACTGATCACAAGGGGGCGCACGGGAAACACCATCACCCTGATCGACAATGCCAGTGCGTTGTCTGTGCTGGGTGGCGGGGCAAGGGCGCGGATCAATGCCGCCATGCAGGCCCTTGGGGTAGCCGTGATCGAGAACGCGCAAATCACGTCGCTTCATGCCGACCACCTGTTGCTAGACGATGGCCGGCGCATCGCGACCCGCTTTACCACCGGCACCGCCAAGCCACGCGCGCTGGACTGGATCGCCGACACCGGGCTGGCGCTGAACGATGGGTTCATTGCCGTGGACGCGACGCTAAGGTCCAGCGACCCGGCCGTCTTTGCCGCCGGCGATTGCGTCCACCTAAGCAAAAGCCCCCGCCCCAAGGCCGGGGTCTATGCGGTCAGAGAGGCCCCGGTTCTGTACCACAACCTGCGCGCCGTGATGACCGGAGACCCCTTAAGGCAATATCGCCCGCAACGGGATTATCTGAAACTGATATCGCTGGGCGCAAAGTCGGCATTGGCGGAAAAGGCCGGCATGGTGTTTTCCGGGGCGCTGATGTGGCGCTGGAAGGACCGTATCGATCAGACGTTCATGAACCAGTTTCGTGAACTGCCCACGATGGACCCGCCCAACATTCCGGCCATGCACACCACCGGACTGGCGCAGGCACTGGGCGACAAACCACTGTGCGGCGGATGCGGGGCCAAGGTTGGGCGCACCGCCCTGCGCCGGGCACTGACCACCCTTCCCCAATCCCGGCGTGACGACATAAAACCACTACCCGGGGATGACGCCGCATTGCTGTTGACCGGGGGCGCGCATCAGGTCATGACCACCGACCATCTGCGCAGCCTTACCGACGACCCGGTGCTGATGACCCGGATTGCCGCCATCCACGCGCTTGGCGATATCTGGGCCATGGGGGCCGCCCCACAGGCCGCAACCGCCACCGTTATCCTGCCACGCCTGTCGCCTGCATTGCAGGACCGCACGCTGGGCGAAATCATGGCCGTGGCGGGCGATGTGATGCGCGCGGCAGGGGCCGAGATTGTCGGCGGGCATACCTCTGCCGGGGACGAACTGACCATCGGATTCACCGTGACCGGCCTGTGCGAGGGCGCCCCAATCACGCTGGCGGGGGCGCGTGCGGGGGATGCACTGATCCTGACCAAGCCGCTGGGCTCTGGCGTTCTGATGGCCGCCGAAATGGCCGGACAGGCAAAGGGCGCATGGGTGCTGGCGGCGTTCGGGCATATGGTTCAGCCCCAGTCACAAGCCGCGCGCATCCTGTCTGGCGCACATGCGATGACCGATGTGACCGGGTTTGGTCTGGCCGGGCATCTGGCCGGCATATGCGAGGCATCCGGCGTCGGTGCCCGCCTTGATCTGGATCGGATTCCGGCAATGGACGGGGCGGTTGAACTGGCCACAAGGGGCGTGAAATCAACCCTGTTCGACGAGAACCGCGCGCTGGCAACCACCCTGCCCGACGACGGCAAGGCCGCGCTGTTGTTCGACCCGCAAACCGCCGGTGGATTGCTGGCAGCCGTGTCGCCGGATCAGGCCGATACGCTGGTCAGCCAACTGGCCGATGCGGGGTATACCGCCGCAAAGATCGGGGTTCTGACAACGGGTGAACCACAGGTTCTGCTGGGCTAAGGCCCGGGGGGGTGGCAAGGGCCGATCGCCTGCCGGGTCGTCACAGAACACTATCAATCAAGGAACCTTTGAAAACCCATCTGGTTTGAAAAAATGTCAGCCCCCGCCCGGGTGGGGGCCTGCATTACAACAGCCAAACCCGCCGTGTTGTGTGAACATATTACAGATCAATTGGATGCACCGTCGCAAAGCCCCCGCCGTGGGGCGCGCGGGGGCTGGCATTTCTTCAAAATGCCCGGACGTGGATTATTCAACAGGTTCACTCAGCAAGAGAGGCGCCATAGGCCTCTAGTGCGGTCGCGATTCCGGTGGCGGCGCTATCCAGCCCCTTGTCGTCCAGCGTTACCGCCGAGATCCGCGCCAGTATCGTAACATCATGGGCCCCGCGTGATCTGTCATAGGCAAGGTCATAATGCTGCTGCATCAGCGCCTGTGTCAGGGCGGCCTTGTCGCCCGCGCCAATCAGCTCAAACCAGCCATCAACCACCTCGTGACCACGATGGACCCGCAGCGGATTTAGCTTGCGGCGCAGCCCTTCGCCATCTGACAGGATGTCATCATACGCCTGCACCAGATAGGCCGTGCGGGCCGCAACCGGCGCGATAACCTCTATCCGGGGGGCCTTTTTCATCGCCGCCCACAGGCTGGGCGGAATGATCCGCGCGCCAATCTTGCTTGACTCGGCCTCGACCAGTACCGGCCTTGCCGGGTCCAGATCAAGAAGCGCACGGGCCAACCGTGTCTCGAACGCCTTTTGCCCCGGCTGCGGATCAGCCAGCCCGCCCAGAAGCGACCCGCGATGCCCGGCCAGCCCCTCAAGGTCCAGAACCTGCACCCCACGCGCCGCCAGAACATGCAACAGCGCGGTCTTGGCCGTGCCGGTATAGCCATCCAGCGCCACCAGCCGGTGCGCCAGCGGATCATCATAAAGCCCCTGTTTGACCAGCCGGCGATAACTGCGATAGCCGCCCTCGATGACCTGCGACCGCCAGCCGATCTGGCCCAGCATCCAGCCAAACGACCCGGACCGCTGCCCGCCGCGCCAGCAATAGACCAGGGGCCGCCAGGCACCATCCCGGTCCATCAGCCGATTTTCCACATGCGCCGCCGCATTGCGAAACACCAGCGCCGCGCCGATCTTGCGCGCAAGAAACCGGCTTTGCTGAACATAAATCGTGCCGACCCGTGCCCGTTCTTCATTGCTGAGAACCGGAAGGTTGATGGCACCAGGCACGTGGTCCTCGGCGAACTCGGCCGGGCTGCGGACATCGATCACGGTATCGAACCCGTGTTCGGCAAGCCCGCAAAGTGTGGTGAATTCCTGCGCCATGCCCTGCCATACCTTGCCATCTGCGCAGGCGAAAGCCGCCATTGGGAAAAATTCCCGGATTTCCCCCCGCAAACGTGTCGTGGGGTGTGCTACATCATGCGGGCTTGCCAATTTATTGTCGGGCAGCCAAATTCATGACCTGATTTCAACCTCCGGGGACGACAATGGACATCTATTCAATGCCCGGCCACCTGATCCGGCGCCTGCACCAGATCTCGGTTGCGCTGTTTTGTGAACGCATGGCCGGGGTCGATCTGACCCTGACTCCGGTGCAATACGCCGCCCTGTCCGGTATCCGCGCGCACCCTGATGTCGATCAGGCCACGCTGGCCGGGCTGGTGGCCTATGACCGGGCCACCTTGGGCAAGGTGATCGACCGGCTGGAAATCCGTGGGTTGATCCGGCGCACCACATCACGCAGCGACCGGCGCGCCAAGGTGCTGACACTGACCGACGAGGGGCTTGGGTTACTTGAAGTCGCAGCACCACATGTCAACAAGGTACAGCCCGACATTCTGGCCGGGCTGGATCACGACGAAAGGGATACCTTTCTGGCGCTGCTTGCAAAGATCACCCTGGCCGGCAACGACCGGAGCCGCGCGCCCCTTAAGTCCCCGCTAGACGGGCGATAAGGCCAGCGCCTGCCGCTGGCCGGGTCGTTACTTTTGGCCAATCCGCCCATCGACATAGGGCGCATATGGTGCATGTGCTGCCAGATACTCTGCCGTCACATCGGCCAGATCGGGGCCGAAATCATAGGCGTTCTTGTCGTCACCGCGGAACATTTTATAGCCGTCCCCGCCGTTGCGCACATAATTATTGGTCACAACCAGATAGGTTTTCGCCGGATCGATCGGCACAAACCCATCACCACTGGCCACCATGACCGACTGAACGCGCCCTTCGTTCGGGGCCTTTGACGCGTCCCAGATGAATGTCAGACCCGCCACCTGCGGAAAGCGGCCCTTGACCTCTTCGACCTGACTTACGCCGTTCTCTAGCGCATCAACAATGCCCTGACCGCTGATTTCAAACGTCGCCAGCGTGTTCTGGAACGGCAGCACCGTCAGCACCTCGCCCATGGTGATTTCACCCGCATCGATACTGGCCCGCAGCCCGCCCGAGTTGGCAATGGCGATGCTCACACCCTGGGCAGCCACCCGGTCAAGCATCGCATCAGCCACCAGATTGCCCATCGCGCATTCCTGCACACGGCACACGGCCCGGTCACCTTCGATCACTGATGCGGCACTGGCCACAACCATGGTGCGTATCTCGTCCAGCGGCATGGCCAGTTCGGCAATCCGTGCAACGGTGCCCGTGTCCTCGGGCACGCCGGCGTCCATCGCCAGCGGTTCGCCCGTTGCCTGCGTGACATTGCCCGCATCGTCAAAGGTGACGTTCAGCTCGCCCAGAAACTTGCCATAGGCATAGGCCTGAACAATCGCCGTTTGCCCGACCATTGTCGGATAAGGCCCCGCGGCCCGGTCCGACACATTGCTGAGGTAGGTATTGGAATGCCCGCCAACGATCACATCCACACCGGTGGTTCCGGCCGCGACGCGCTGATCCACCGCATAGCCCGAATGGCTAAGAACAATGATCTTGTTCACCCCCATGCCGGTCAGCACATCGACCTCTTTCTGAACCGCCGCCACCGGGTCGGAAAACCGCACGTTCGGTCCGGGGCTGGCCAGTTCATCGGTATCCTGTGGTGTCAGGCCGATCAGGCCAATCTTTTCACCGCCCCGTTCAATCACCGTCGATTTCAGCAGCTTGCCTGCCAGCATCTCTTCGCCGCTGTAATCGGCGTTGGACATCAGCACTGGAAAGTTCAGCGCATCCATGAACCCGCGCAGCACCTCGGGGCCGTCGTCGAATTCGTGGTTGCCCACGGTCATCGCGTCATACCCCAGCTTGTTCATCATCTCGGCCGCGACTTTGCCCTTGTAATAGGTATAAAACAGCGACCCCTGAAACTGATCCCCGCCACTGACCAGAATGGAATTGGCAGACCGCGTGCGGGCGTCGGCAATGGCCGTGACCAACCGGGCCGTCCCGCCAAAGCATTTGCCCCCGGCGTTGTCGCCTTCGCGGCACCCGCTGTCATATTTGCTGATCGGTTCGAACCGGGAATGGAAATCATTGGTATGCAGGATGGTCAGTTGGTAATCGGCGGCGGCAATGCCAGCCGTCAGGCCAAGGGCGGCAACAGACGAAAGAATGCGGATCATCATGATTAAAACTCCCTGAGTATTGTTTTGCCAGCGATGGTGCGCCGCATTGTGCGTGGTGTCAAAGGGTCTGTTTCCGGCTTGCGTCTGGCCGGCCCGCGGGGCATCACGCCCGCATGCTTATTTACAAAATTTTTCACGCCCACGAATGGGCCACCCTTAAGGCGCAAGGCGAAACCGCTGGTGCCCCGATCGACCTGAGCGACGGGTTCGTCCACTTTTCCACCGCCGGTCAGGCAACCGAAACCGCCGCCAAACACTTTGCCGGTCAGGATGGGTTGATGGTGCTGGCGCTGGACGCTGACACCATGGGCGCGGCCCTGAAATGGGAGGTATCGCGCGGTGGCGCGTTGTTCCCCCATCTTTACCGCGCACTGAAACTGGACGACGTTATCTGGGCCGAACCACTGCCGCTGGTCGATGGGTTGCATCAGTTCCCGGACGCCATGACATGCGACTGATTGAACGGACCGGGCTGCTTGCCCTGCGCCGGGTTGATCCCGAAACCGCGCATGGACTGGCGATCAGGGCCTTGCAGATGGGGCTGGCCCCGGCACAGGGCCCGGTCACATCTGACCGGCTGCGTACCACGCTGGCCGGGATTGACCTGCCCAACCCCATTGGTCTGGCCGCCGGGTTTGACAAGAACGCCGTCGCCCTTGCGCCTTTGTCACGCGCCGGGTTCGGCTTTGTCGAGGTGGGGGCCGCCACCCCGCACCCACAGGCCGGCAATGCCCGCCCACGCCTGTTTCGCCTGACGCAGGATCGCGCGGCGATCAACCGCTTTGGCTTTAACAATGACGGAATGGACCTGATCGGCGCGCGGCTGGCCCAACGCCCCAAAGGCGCGGTGATCGGTCTTAATCTGGGGGCCAACAAGGACAGTGACGACCGCGCCGACGATTTCGCCCGCGTGCTGGCCCATTGCGGCGCGCATCTGGATTTTGCCACGGTAAACGTGTCGTCCCCCAACACCGAACGCCTGCGTGAGTTGCAAGGCAAGGCCGCGCTTGCCGCCCTGCTGGACGGGGTGATCAGGGCGCGTAACGGGCTGGAACGCCGGGTGCCGGTGTTCCTTAAGATCGCCCCGGACCTAAGCAGCGATGAACTGGCCGATATCGCCGATGTGGCCCGCACGGCGCAGGTTGACGCGATCATCGCCACCAACACCACGCTTGAGCGCGATGGGCTGATCAGCAGCCATGCACACGAAAAGGGCGGCCTGTCGGGCGCGCCGCGGTTTGAAAAGTCGACAAGGGTTCTGGCGCAGCTTTCAAAGCTGACCGATGGCACCATCCCGTTGATCGGCGTTGGTGGCATTGGATCACCTGATGATGCCTATGCCAAAATCTGCGCCGGGGCGACGGCGGTTCAACTTTACACGGCACTGGTTTACGGTGGCCTGTCCCTGGTGCGCGATATTGCCCGGGGCCTGGACGAATTACTGGCCCGCGACGGGTTTGCATCCGTATCCGAGGCCGTGGGCACCAAAAGAGAGGACTGGCTATGATCGAGTACTGGCACAATCCACGCTGTTCGAAATCACGCGCCGGACTGGCGTTGTTGCACGAACACGGGGCGGCGGTCACCGTGCGGCTTTATTTGCAGAACACCCCCACCGAGGATCAGATCATCGCCACATGGCGCGCCCTTGGCCAGCCGCCGGTGGTTGAAATGATGCGCACCGGCGAAAAGGTGTTCAAGGAACTGGGACTAAGCGGCACAAGCCCTGATGCGGCCCTGTTTGCGGCCATGGCGGCCCACCCCACCCTGATCGAACGCCCGATTGCCATATCGGGCACGCGCGCAGTAATCGGGCGGCCAACCGACCGGATACAGGACCTGCTGTAACCACCTGAAAAGCAGCCCTGTCAGGCGGCCTGCGCCTCAAGCGCACGATAGCGCAACCCAAGGCTGACACCCCGGACAACGAACGAAATCAACAGCGCCAGCCACAGGCCGTGATTGCCCAGAACCGGCATCAAAAGCCACACAGCCACCCCATAAACCACAAAGCTGATCGCCATCATGTTGCGCATATCCGCCGCGCGGGTGGCCCCGACAAATATCCCGTCCAGCATCCACGCCGCCCACCCCAGCGGCGGGGCCGCGACCATATAGGGCAGATAAAGGCGGGCCGTCGCACGCACCGCATCCGAGGTGGTCATCAGGTTAATGATCGCCCCGCCCAGCAGGGCAAACACCAGCGCCAGCGTAACAACCACGACCAACCCCCAAAAGCTGGCCATCCAGGCCCCGCGCCGTAACGCTGCGCGTTGACGCGCGCCCAGCGCCTGCCCCACCAGCGCCTCGGCGGCGGCGGCAAAACCGTCCATCCCATAAGATGTGATCATCAGGAATTGCAGCAACACCTGATTGGCCGCCAGCGTCACATCATCAAAACCTGCGCCAAGAAACAGGAACGACACGAATATTGCCTGCAACAACAGCGACCGGATCAGGATGTCGGTGTTCACAATGGCCATGTGCCTTAACCGGACGACATCAAACACCTGCCCCCAGTTGCGCCAACCCGGCCCCCGGAATGCCCCGCGACAAAACCACAACGCCAGCGCCAGCCCCGACCATTCGGCCAGAAACGTGGCAAACGCCACGCCATTCACGCCCCAGTCCAACCCCATGACAAACCACAGGTCCAGCGTGATATTCAGCCCGTTCATCCACAGTTGCAGCACCATCACCGCACGGGTGCGTTCCTGCGCGATCAGCCAGCCGGTGATACCAAACATCGCAATTGCCGCCGGGGCCGACCAGATGCGGATACGCATGTATTCACCGGCCAGTGCTTCGACCTGCGCACTGGCCGGTGACATCTGAAAGCTGGCCCATATCAGCGGCACTTGCAGCACGACCATCGCCAGACCACCGGCAAACCCGATCATCAGGGCGCGGGTCAACAGGGCGGTGACTTCGCCGTCATCCCCTGCCCCGCGCGCCTGACTGGTCAGACCCACCGTGCCCATGCGCAAAAACCCGAACACCCAGTAAAGCGCACCCAGAATGATCGCGCCAATCCCCACCGCACCAATCGGGGCGGCCTGCCCAAGCTGACCAACCACAGCGGTATCAACCGCCCCAAGGATCGGCACCGTGGCGTTGGCCAGAACAATCGGCAATGCAATGGACAGAACCCGCCGGTGGGTGATCTGCGCGGCGGCGTCAGTCACGCGTGGCAATGCGCGGGGCCTGTGGCATACGGAAATGCCCGACCGCCTGGGCAAACAGCCTGTCCCGGTTGTCCTGCCACGCCTCGACCCTGACAGTGGCATAGCGCCGCCCTGCCCGGCTGACCGTGGCGCGTGCATAGGCATCGCGCGGCAGGCCGGGGCGCAGGTAATCAACGGTAAAGCCAATCGTCTTGGGCAGGTTTGGCAACTCGCCCCGCGCCATTTGCGCCGCGTTGATCACCCCCGATTCAATATCCGGCCACAGATAGGACCAGCTAAGGGTGATGATCGACGTGACCTCAAGAAACGCCGCCGTCACGCCGCCATGGATCGCTGGCAGAAACGGATTGCCAATCTGCGTATCGTTGAAATTCAGCAGGCCCGTCAGTTCATCGCCGCGCCGGTCAAATTCGATCCCGAGGAACTGGATATAGGGCACCCCGTCAACCAGCGCACGCAGCGCCGCATCGCGTCGTTGTTTCACAACCTGCATCGGTTCGGGACGTGGGCGGTTCAAAACTGTTTCTCCAGTGTGAAGGACCCGGTTGCCATGGCCACCGGGTTTTCGGTGTCATCGTCAACCGCCGTGGCGCGCACAAAGGCCACGTTGCGGGTGATGTGATAACAGGTTGCCGTGGTGACTATTGTCTGGCCCGGCGTGGCGGCGCGCATGTAATCAATACGCAAATCTATTGTTGCGGTTCCTCCGGGGGCCGCCGGGTGGCACATCACCGCGGCCCCGCAACAGGTGTCCATCACCGACGACACGGCCCCGCCATGGATCACCCCGGTGCGGGGATCCCCGATCAGGCGCGTGTCATAGGGCATTTCAATCACCGCTGTCCCGTTGCTGATGTCGGTCAGTTTCAGAGCCAGCGCATTGGCATGCGGAATTGCCTCGATGAATTGCCGCGCTACTTTTGCCTTGTCCAGCATGTTACGTGCCCCCGGATCTGCCTGTTTCGCCTTTATGGTCCACCCACGTGTCAAAGGGCAATCCCGCTGGTTGCGCTTGGAACTGCGCCACCGTACCGTGCCCCGACAAGGGAGATTTAGAAATGTCAGAGCCACGTTTGTCATTCAAGGAAATGTGCGCCGAATTCGACGTGACCCCACGTACCCTGCGGTATTACGAGTATATCGAATTGCTGCAACCCGACCGCGAAGGCCGTTCCCGATTCTATCGCACGCGCGAATCTGCCCGGATGAAACTAATCCTGAGGGGCCGCAAATTCGGCTTTCAGCTGGAAGAGATCCGGCAATGGCTGCTGATTTATGAGAATCACGGCAGTTGCGCCCAGACCCAGGCCTTTATCGAGATGGCCGACCGGCAATTGATAGAGCTGGAAAAACAGCACGAACAACTGAACGAAGCCCTAAGTGAACTTAAGGCCCTGCGCCTTGAGGCCGTCAAACGACTGGCCTAAGCGCCACCTGCGCCAAACGCACGCCACGCGGCAAGCTGGCACAAGCACAATCAGTCATATTCGCGTGATCCGGCCCCGGCCACAGTTGAACCCAAGGCGGGTTTGCCGGATGCTGCAAACAGGCCCTTTGAATGGGGCACCACATGTCCAAATCCGGTCACACCACGCCATGAACAGATTTTTCCGCCTCTTGTCCCTGCCCCTTGCCCTTGTTGGCCTTGCGGCCTGTGACCCCGGCCCAAATGGCAGCGGCACGGCCCCCGCGGGTGTGTCGCAAGAACAATACGAGGCCCGGCTGACCGCAAAACGCCATGCGCGCCGAAGCTATTACCAGGGCCCGCGCGGCGGGGCCTCTGGCCGCTAACAGCAATGTTTCACCGCTTTGCGCGTATCGGACCGCCGTCATTCAGGCCCTTATGACGCCGGTTTTATCGGTTGCGGCCACCCGGTCACGCCCAGCCCCAAAGTGACGCAACGTCCGGCTTACGTAAACGTCAACTACATGTTGTAACTATCCTCATCAATTTACATGTAAGAATCACACCGCAGAAGACACCGCAGACGATGAGGGCATTCAGTATGACCGACGACATCATGACAATCCGCGAAATGTGCGACGCTTATGACGTCACGCCACGCACGCTGCGGTTTTATGAGGCCAAAGAACTTTTGTTCCCGGCCCGTCAGGGGCAGAAACGCCTGTTCACAAAGCGCGACCGCGCCCGGCTGAAACTGATCCTGCGCGGCAAACGCTTTGGCTTTACCCTTGAGGAAATCCGCCAATTGCTGGACCTCTACCACATTGGCGATCAGCAGCACACGCAACTGTCGCAAACCATTTCCATAGGCCGCGAGAGGCTGATGGAAATGGAACGCAGGCATCAGGAACTTGGCCGCGCCATTACCGACCTGAAAGATCAGCTGAAATGGGGGGAAAGCCTGATCAGTTCGCCATCCGCCCCCCCCAAAGCCGCCGAATAACCCCAATCAATCACCGCCCCAGGGAGACCCGAAAATGCCCAGCTATACCCCCCCCATCAAAGACACCCAGTTCATCCTTCACAACGTGCTGAAGATCACCCACGCCGACATCCCCGGCTATGATGACCTTGACGCTGATTTCACCGGGGCGATCCTGGAAGAGGC
>DAOUPC010000022.1 GCA_030626365.1 Paracoccaceae bacterium | reverse complement strand
GAGATAAGCAACCGCCCCGCATCGGGTTTAAGGTAGAACTGTTCGTCGATATCAACGGTGATCGGCAGGTCAGCGGTCGCGATGTCCTGCGGCGCGGCAATCATCACTGCGGTGCGCCGTTTGGGGATCAGCCCGATTGTTTCGGCCCCTGCCAGCGCCCCGACCATATCGGCCCAGGCCCCGGCGGCGTTCACCACGACCGGCGCGCTGTGCCATTCGGTGCCTGCCTGAACCTGCCAGACCCCGGTCTGACGCTGTAGCGCGCTGACCGTGGCGTTGGTAATCAGCACCCCGCCAGCCCGGCGAAACGCCGCAAGGTATCCCTGATGCAGCGCATGCACATCAATGTCCTGCCCGTTACGATCCAGAACACCCCCCACCGCGTACCCGTCACGCAACAGCGGTTGCACCTCGCGGACCTGGGCGCTGTCCAGTCTCTCGATCAGCACATCGCCGGTCAGGTCGGCCATCATCGCGTCCAGTTTATCAACCTGATCCTTGTTTGCCGGCAGCAAGATAGAGCGCGGGGATATCAGCGCATGATCGGCGAACCCGTCGGGGGGCGCGCGAAAGAATGGCCCAGAGGCACGGGTCAGCGCACGGATCGGCGGGGGGCCGTACATCGGCGCGTACACCGCCGCTGAACGGCCCGTGGTGTGATAGCCCGGCTGGCGCTCCATCTCGATCAACAAAACACGCCCCGCATGCGCCAGCTCGCTGGCCACGGATGCACCGGCAATGCCCGCCCCAACGACGATAAAGTCATATGTCTGCCCGGATGCAGTCATCTGGTTTCCTCCGAATTCTATCAGCCCTGAAAGCCGCGCCAACAATTGTGTTGGCCATTGCGACTCACTTTATGCTAGATTATTTTCCAATTGGAAAATTGTCAAAGTTGAATCGGAAAACCTATGACCAGCGACACCCGGACCGGCGCACTTGCCCCTTCGGCCATCCAGTCGCCTGCCAAGCTGGGGCAGCGGGTGCGTGAAATCCGCAAGGCACGGGGCTGGAAGCTGTCGGATCTGGCCCAGCGGACCGGATTGGCAGTCTCGACCATATCAAAGATGGAGCGCAACGAGATTTCGCTGACCTATGACCGGTTCATGGCGCTGGCGCAGGGGCTGGGGCTGGATGTGGGTGAATTGTTCGATGCAGGGGCCGAGGGGTTTCAGCGTGGTGCGGTGTCCGTCACCCGCGCCGGAAAGGCCCCGCTGCATGAAACGCGCAACTATGTCTATGAAATGCTGGGGTCTGATCTGGCGGGCAAGCACATGATCCCGATGGCCGGCACGGTCAGGGCGCATGAACGGGCCGATTTTGCCGATTTTGTCAGCCATCCGGGCGAAGAGTTCCTGATGCTGCTGGAGGGGACGCTTGAGGTCCACATATCGGGGCGCGAGATGATCGCGCTGGCCGCCGGGGACAGCATGTATTTCGATTCTGCCATGGGCCACGTCTATGTCTCGGCCGGGGACAGGGATGCGCGCATTCTGGTGGTCTGCTGGAAACCGGGGAAATAGCGGGGCGATTTGACCTAAGTCAAACCTTTTGGCCCACCCCCGCGATAGGTTTGTGGTTCAATCGCGCCCTGAAACGGGCCACCGAAAAGGATAATCCATGCGACTTGCCTGCATCAGCGCCGAGGGGCGCGGAGAAACCGACCGCCTGCTAAGCGAAACCGCCGCGTGGCTGGCCGATACCGGGCGCAATGTCACCGGGGTCGTCAAGGTGCTAAGCGATATTCCGGCAGGCGACCACCATTGCGACATGGATCTGCGGGTTCTGCCCGGCGGGCCGGAAATACGCATCACGCAATCGCTGGGCAATGGCGCACAGGGGTGCCGTCTGGACCCGGCGGGGATCGAAACTGCGGTGGCGGCGGTCGAGTCTGCGGGGACCAGTGGCGCGGATGTGTTCATCATCAACAAATTCGGCCCGCAAGAGGCCGAAGGGCGTGGTTTCTGTGCCGCCATCGGTGCGGCACTTGCCAATGGGGTGCCGGTTCTGGTCGGCGTGACCAAGGGCACCCGCGCGGCGTTCGATACCTTTGCTGACGGCATGGCCGAAACCCTGCCGCCCGAACCCGACGCAATCCGCGCCTGGGTTCTGGCCACCGGGACCGATTAGGGGCAGGCAAGACCTGTAAGGGCCTGCCTTTTAAGGGCCTGCCCCTTTCAGGATAAAGCGCGCGCAGCCCTAAACGTCGGCCTCTATGGCCCGCGTTGTCAGGCGCTGCCAGTCCTCATCCACATCCTGCTGAATCTGGGCAATCTGTTCATCGTTCAGGTGACGATAGCGTTTTTGCAGGGACAGATAGTCGTTGATCGGTTGGGTCTTGGTGGCCTTGGTCATGGTATAGGTCAGCCCCCCCTCGACCTCGAACAGCGGAAACACACCGGATTCGACCGCAAGTCTGGCGGTTTTCACCGCCGCATTATCCGCCACACCCCAGCCGGGCAGACAGGGGATCAACACGATGATCACCTTGGTGCCGCGAATGGTCTTGGCCTTTTTGATCTTGGCAGCCATGTCATTCAGGTGCGACGGGCTGGTTGTGGCGATATAGGGAATCCTATGTGCCGCCAGAATTTCGATCAGGTTCTTCTTGCGGGTGGATTTGCCCGTTGGCGTGGACCCGGTCGTGGCATTCAGCGGTGTGGACGAACTTTTCTGCCCGCCGGTGTTCATGTAACCTTCGTTGTCAAAACAGACATACAGGATGTCCTCGTTCCGCTCGGCGGCCGAGGACAGGGATTGCAGGCCGATGTCATAGGTGCCGCCATCCCCGGCAAGGCACAGAACGGTCGTGTCCGGTTTGCCCTGTGCCACCAGCGCGCGTTTCACGCCACTGGCCGATGCGGCGGCGGATTCCAGCGTGCCGTGGATGAACGGTATCTTGACCGAACTCATCGGGTGACCACCAAGGATCACCGCCGAACAGGACGGGGCCACAACGCCAATCGCGTCCTGCCCGACCGCATTCATGATCACCCGCAGCGCCAATGCCTCGGCGCAACCCGCGCAGGCCACGTGACCGGAACAGAACTGGCCGTCGTCCTTGTAATTGATCATCTCCATGTTCATGCTCATTCCTCCACCCAGACCGGGTCTGGCGACGCCACCGCGTCCCGATACTCAACCGCCAGCCTCTCGATCATTTCTGCCGACACGTTAACCCCGCCGACACCAGCCAGCAGGCCATGCAGGCGCGGTGCGTTCGCCATATCAAACAGCGCCGCCTTCAGTTCCTGATGCACAACCCCGCCCACACCCGGAGAATAGTTCCGGTCCAGCACAATGGCACAAGGCACATCCGCCAGCGCCTTGCGCAATTCGACCTGTGGCAGGGGCCGGAACAGCCGGATTTTCAGCAACCCGGCGGCAATCCCGCGGGCGCGCAACCCATCGACCGCCTCGCGGACGGTGCCGCACATGCTGCCCATGGTGACGAACACCACATCGGCCCCATCGGTGCGGTACTGTTCAAGCGGGCCATAGCTGCGCCCGGTCAAATCACCCCAGTCCTGCCCGGCGCTTGCCGTCAGATCACCGACTGTGGCCATGGCCGCGGCCATCTGCTGGCGGCTTTCGTTCCATGATTTCTGGTCAATCGGTGCCCCAAGCGAGCGGCCAAGTTCCGGGTCCAGATGCAGCCCCGCCTTGTACGCAGGCAGGAATGTATCCACCGTTTCCTGCGCGGGCACCTCGACCGGTTCCACCGCGTGGCTGACATAAAACGCATCGTGATTGACCATCACCGGCATTTGCGCGGCTTCGGCGATGCGGAACGCCTGGATCACCGTATCAAGGGATTCCTGCGGGTTTTCACTGTATAGCTGCACCCAGCCGGTATCGCGCTGCGACAGGCTGTCGATCTGGTCCGGCCAGAACCCCCAGGGCGACGCGGGCGTGCGGTTGACGTTGAACATGACAATCGGCGTGCGTGCCCCGGCCGCAAAATGCAGCAGTTCATGCATCAGCAACAACCCCTGCGACGAGGTGGCGGTAAACACCCGCACCCCCGTGGCCGAGGCAGCAATCGCCGACGCCATGGCCGAATGTTCCGATTCCGGGGTCAGCAGCTCTGTTTCCAGCTCTCCGGCGCTTTGCAGCGCAATCAGCTTTTCCAGAATCGGCGTTTGCGGGGTGATCGGGTAAAGCGGTGCAAAATGCGGATTGGCCAGCTTGACGCCCATGGCCACGGCATGGTTGCCGTTCAGCAGTTGCAGATCCTTGTTTGAGCTAAGCGCGTTCATCTTACAGGTCCTCTTGCATACGAATGGCCCCAGTCGGGCATTCGGCAACGCATAATCCGCAGCCCTTGCAATAGTCGCTTTTTATCTCATAGCCGCCACCGTCCAGTTTGGTGATCGCCATGTCAGGGCAGTAAAAATAGCAATTATCGCAGTAGGTGCAGGTGCCGCAACTGAAACAGCGGCTGGCCTCAGTCATGGCCTGTGATTGGTCAAGCGATTGCTGGACCTCTTTGAAATTACCCAGCCGCGCGGTGACGTCGGCGTTTTGTGGTTTATTGCGCTCGGCCAGCGGGTGATAGGCGGTGTTGATCACCGAAAAACCTGCCTCGGGGTCATCTGCGGGGGCATCTGCGGCCCCGACATCAGGCGCGATATAGACCAGGATCGACCTTGCGGCCTCTTTTCCCATGCCGATGGCTTGCGTGACAAAGCGGTCCATGCTGGCCACGTCACCGCCGGTGAACACGCCGTCCAGCCCGGTGTGCCAACTGGCGTCAGCCTTAAGAACCGGACCGTCCCCAGCCAGCAGATCCTGCCAGCGCGACAGATCAGCATCCTGACCGATCGAGGGGATGATTGCATCTGCCGTCAGGGTGAATTCGCTGTCCTCGACCGGCGTGATGTTAAACGCGCCGCGCGTGGTTCCGCGTTTGAAATCGACGCGGGTGCAGCGGATGCGCAACCCATCTGTGCCTGGTTCCGCCGATTGCATCATTGCCCCGGTGACGAATTCGATACCTTCTTCGGTCGCCTCGATCACCTCGGCGCGTTGGGCCGGCAACATCGCCTCAGGCTCAAGCGCAAGAACCGTTACCTTGCGCCCCAGACGCCGCGCGGTCCGCGCCACGTCCATCGCCGCACTGCCGCCGCCGATCACCAGAACATGCGCGCCCAGCGTGCAATCCTGCCCGGCATTGGTGGCGGCCAGAAAATCGGCGCTGTCCTGCACCCATGGCTGATCATAATCCACCCCCGGAAGGGGTTTTGGCCGGCTGGCCCCGGTGGCCAGATAGACCGCATCATGGCGCACGCGCAATTCCTGCAAACCGGCGGCCCCGGTGATTTCCGTGTTCAGCTTTACCGTGACGCCCATGTCGATGATGCGCGCGATTTCCCCATCCAGAATGGATTTCTCCAGCCGGTAGGCCGGAATGCCATAGCGCATCAGCCCGCCAAGCTGATCCTGACTTTCGTAAATCGTGACGCCAACACCGGCGCGGCGCAACTGATAGGCCGCGGACAGACCCGCAGGGCCGCTGCCGATAATCGCAACCGACTGGGCCGGGGCGTTCGCGGGGGGGGCCGGAAATGCCCAGCCCTCGGACAGGGCCGTATCACCGACAAACCGCTCCAGCGCGCAAATGCTGACGGTTTCGTCCAGTTGCGCGCGGTTACAGGCGGTTTCACACGGGTGATGGCAAATCCGCCCGGCAATGGCCGGAAACGGGTTGTTATCAACCAGCGTTTCCCAGGCCCCGCGATAATCCTTTTTTTCGACCTTGCCGATCCAGTCGGCGATCCGCCCACTGACCGGACAGGCCCCCAGACAGGGCGAGGGCAGATTGCGGTAATCCGGGGTTTCATTGCGCCAGGTGCCGGTCAGGCGGTTCTCGCTCAGCGCATCGGTCCACAGCGTCGATCGTTGCATGTCATCCATTGCTTTGGTTCCCCTGCTCTGCATCTGTCACGCGCTGAAATGCCTCGCGACAGGCGGCCACATTTTCCTGTTTTTTGGCTGGTGCCGATTGTTCGATCACCGCGCACATGGTGTCGATATCGGGGTTTTGCATGGCGGCAACCAGCGCCCCCAGAAGGGCCGAATTGACGACCTTTCCCATGTTGTTGCGCCGCGCGATATCCTTGCCGTCCACGGCCAGGATATTGTAATCCCCAAGCCCGGCAAATGAAGCTTGCGGCTGTTTCGAATTGACCACGATTACCGTGTCCTTGTTGGCCAGCTTAAGGAAATTCTGATCCAGAAGGCTGTCATCAAAACACAAAAGCGCCGTGGCGCAACTGATGTTGTTACGCTGGCGGATCGGCTGATCATCGGCGCGGATCGACGAGGTCACCGGGGTGCCGCGCCGCGCGCCGCCATAGGTGGCAAAGGTCTGCACATATTGCCCCTTGGCAAAGAACGCCTGGGCCAATTGGTTGCCTGCGGTCTGCGCGCCCTGCCCGCCCCGGCCCAGTATCAGTATTTCACGCATATATGACGGTCCCTTGTTCTGGCCTGTGGCCTATGTTTCGCGCAACTTGAATCGCTGGATCTTGCCCGTCGCGGTTTTGGGCAGTTCTTCAACCACCTCGACCCAGCGGGGGTATTTCCAGATACCCACCGAATTCTTGACATGTTCCTTAAGGCTGTCGAAAAGCCCGGCCTGATCGGCACCTGCATTCAGCACCACAAAGGCCTTGGGTTTGATCAGCCCCTCAGCGTCTTCATGTGCGACCACCGCCGCCTCGAACACGGATGGGTGGGCGATCAGCGCCTGCTCGACCTCGAAGGGCGACACCCAGCGGCCCGCCACCTTGAACATGTCGTCGGTGCGCCCGTGATAGTAATAGTATCCGTCACTGTCGCGGGTGTATTTGTCGCCGGTGTGGGTCCATTCGCCGGCGAATGTCGCACGCGACTTGGCGCGCTGGTTCCAGTAGCCATCACCAGCTGACCCCCCGGACACCAGCAGTTCACCCAGTTCATCATCCCCCACATCCTGCCCGTCATCGTCGATCAGGCGCAGTTTATAGCCCGGAATTTCACGCCCCGAGGTGCCATAGCGGATATCGCCGGGCCGGTTGGACAGGAACACATGCAGCATCTCGGTTGACCCGATACCGTCCAGAACATCGACCCCCATGCGGTCACGCCACGTCAGGCCGATTTCTTTGGGCAGGCCCTCTCCGGCGGAAATGCACAGGCGCAGCTTGTCAGAGCTGTTTTCCGGCAGGCAATCCGGGTCGGCCAGCATCGCGGCATAAAGCGTCGGCACCCCAAAAAACAGCGTCGGATTAAAGCGGTTCAACACCCCCAGAACACTGGCCGGGGTTGGCCGGTCCGGTAACAGGATGGCCGTGGCCCCAACCGACATGGGAATTGCCATTCCCGCCCCCAGCCCATAGGCAAAGAACAGTTTCGCAGCGGCAAAACAAATGTCATCAGGTTGGATGCCAAGAATATTTTTGGCATAATTTTCAGCCACATACATCGGGCTGGTATGAACATGCCGAACGCCTTTCGGGTCCCCAGTTGAGCCGGAAGAATACAGCCAGAATGCGGTTTCATCCGCACAGGTCACCACTGTTTCAAAGCGTTTACCGGCCCCGTTCAGCAGGGCCTGATAGCTGTGGTATTTGCTGCCATCCCCGCCCACCACAATGATATGGCGCAGAAATTCCAGCCGATCGAACAGCGGGGCGACCTGTTCCAGCAACGGCGCGGCGACAAACAGCGCCTCGACCCGCGAATCGGTCAGGATGTATTCGTACTGGGTCTGTGTCAGCAGGGTGTTTAGGCACACCGGAATGACCCCGGCGCGAATGGCCCCCCAGAACGCGACCGGGTAATCCACCGTGTCAAACATCAACATCGCCACACGGGCCTCGCGGCCGATCTGCAATTCCTTGAGGACATTGGCCATCTGATTGGTGGCCACCTGAAGCTCTGAATAGGTCAGGGTGCGATCCGGGTCGACAAAGGCGACCTTGCCACCCAAGCCCCGCGTAACGTTGCGGTCGACCATGTCCTGCACGGCGTTGTATTCCTTTGGCATCCCCATCAAGGCGGTCTTTCGGTATCTCTGGATTGTTCTTTCAGGTATTAAGGTACTGGTATACCATTATTTAGAATCGTGCAAATGGAGAATGACATGGAAACCCTTCTGCCTGACGGATGGTCGGCCCCGATCGGATATGCGAACGGGATCAAGGTGCCAATGAACGGGCACACAATATATATAGCCGGGCAGGTTGGCTGGAATGCCGCACAGGTGTTCGAAAGCGAAGACATTGTGCCGCAGTTCGAACAGGCGCTGAAAAACGTCCTGGCAGTGCTGGCCAAGGGCGGCGGCGCGCCGCATCACATTTGCCGGATGACCGTTTATTGCTGTGACAAGCCGGGGTATCTGGCGGTGCGCAGGCAGTTGGGCGCAATCTGGCGCGACCTGATGGGGCGCCATTATCCGGCGATGAGCATGATCTTTGTGTCCGACCTGCTGGATCACCCCGGCAAGCTGGAGCTTGAGGCCACCGCCGTCGTTCCCGCCGAGGCGGATTAACCCCACCCGAATGCCCCGCCCGCCTTCAAGTCAGGGCAAACAAACCGGGGCGGGCGGACCGGGGCAGGCTTTCACCGCATGGCGGGAAACGTCAGGCCCCAGCTTCCTCTGCTGCTTTTTCTGCGGCCTTTTCTGCGGCCTTCCTTTCGGTCAGCCGGTTACGGCGCGCGGTCTGTTTCAGCATGGTGGCGATGGTGATCGACCCGAATGTCGCCCGGGCGATATCGTCAATCTCGCACATCACATCAAACAGCATCCATTCGGCGGGTTGCGCCATGTCCGCATCCGCCAGTTTGCAATCACCCGTCGCGTCCTCGAACAGTTCGATCACATCCAGCAAGGTGGTGCGCCGGGCATTGCCGCTAAAGCTGTAGCCGCCCCCGACCCCCCGAATAGAGCGCACCAGCCCGGCCCGGCCCAGCGTGTGCATGACTTTGGCCAGATGGTGCGCGGACACGCGGTATTTTTCGCCTATTTCAGACACGGAAACCTGACGGTCCGGGTTTGCGGCCAGTTCAACAAGGGCGTAAATCGCCAGTCGGCTTGATTTTTGCAACGTTGTATTCCTTTTGCCTGTTAATCTTGCCTGCTAATCAATGGGCAGAGCGGCCAGATCCTCTTCGATGTCCATTTCCAGTTGGATGTATGGGCCGGCCACCATGCCTTCGCTGCGAAAGAACGCCATGTGCAGCCGGTTTTGGCGCGCCACCATCGTGCGCATTGTTTTGATCCCAGAGGATTTGAACGCGCCCGACATGGCCTGAAACAAATGTTCGCCAACGCCCCTTTGGCGGGTGTTCGGTTCAACCGAAAACGCGAATATCCAGCCGCATGGCTCTGAGCCGAATTCCCAACCGCGGACCTCGCCGACGATATACCCCAAAAGCGGCGGCACATCCGTTTCGGTTGTGGCCCCCTCCTTGGCAGCCTTAGTGTCTTCTGCCACCAGAAAGAACCGGTGATCCAGACCGCGGGTTGCGTAGCGTTCAAATATATCCCGCCAGTAATCAGGTTTTGCCACCCCGGTGACGCGTTCGTCCAGGGTAACGACCCCGGCCATATCCGCATCGCTAACCTGGCGGATACTGATCCTGCCGGCCCGCGAAGTCTTGGCCGCGGTATCATTGTCGCTCATCTAAGTTCCGCCTCTTCAACAGTACCCGTGGGTGCCGCCCGTTAAACCGATCCGTATATTTCTTAATCCTGATATACCTTTACTTGCCGCTTTGGCCAATACTTCCGCATCAGGCACCCCCGAAATCGGGTTGGAGCCGCCTTGTGTCTGTACTATAGCAAATAAATAGGTATAACGGTACTGTTATATTGATTTAGGCGCAAAACGCCTGCAGAAAGGGCCACTGGATGAAACGGATTGTCGCATTAACACTGAACGGGCAACCCGTAGAGGACGCCGTTGGTGACAACACCCTGTTGATTGATTATCTGCGCGATACCCACGATCTGACCGGGGCCAAAAAGGGCTGTGACGGGGGCGAATGCGGGGCCTGTACGGTGCTGGTCGATGGCCGCCCGCGCCTGTCCTGCATCACGCTGGCTGCCTCTTGCGAGGGCGCAAATGTCGAGACAATCGAAGGTCAGGCAAAGGCCGGGCATCTGTCGGCACTGCAACGGGCGTTCCACGAAAACCTGGGCACCCAATGCGGGTTCTGCACGCCGGGCATGATCCTGAGCGCCGAAAGCCTGCTGCGTGAAAACCCAAACCCCAGCACCGAAGAGATCAGGCATGCCCTGGGCGGAAACCTGTGCCGCTGTACCGGCTATGTCAAAATCATCAAATCCGTACAGGCGGCGGCAAACGCGGGGACCGGGGCATGAACACCATGACCAAAAGCAAAACTTCTGCCGCAGGCCAGCCCCTGCCGCTGATCGACGGCATCGAAAAAGTCACCGGTCAGGCGATCTATACCGCCGACATGGACGGGCGCGATTGCCTGACCGGGCGCATCCTGCGATCCCCGGTCAGCCACGGGCGGATCATCAGCATCGACACCTCAAAGGCGCTGGCCTTGGACGGGGTGATTGCCATCATCACCGGCGATGATTGCCCGCTGACCTATGGGGTGATCCCGATCGCCATGAACGAATACCCGATGGCACGCGACACGGTGCGCTATCGTGGCGAACCGGTGGCAGCGGTGGCAGCACGCGACGCGGCAACCGCCGAAATGGCGCTGGACCTGATCGAGCTGAACATCGAAGAACTGCCCGCCTATTACACCCCCGCCGATTCCCGCGCCCCCGATGCGGTACAGTTGCACGACAAGAAACCCGGCAATCTGGAACGCGAGGTACACCACAGCTTTGGCGATGTCGCAGACGGGTTCGACAAGGCCGATCTGGTCCACTCTGAGGTGTTCGAGTGCGCCGAGATCAACCACGCCCAGATGGAACCACACGCCGCCCTGGCCGAATATGACACCGAACGCGACCGCCTGACCCTGCATTCGGTCACCCAGGTGCCGTTCTATGTTCACCTGACGCTGGCGCGTTGTCTGGACATGGACAGTTCACAAATCCGGGTGGTCAAGCCGTTCGTCGGCGGTGGGTTCGGGGCACGGACCGAAACCCTGAACTTTGAAATCATCGTCGCCCTTCTGGCCCGCAAGGTCGGTGGCAAGGTGATGATGCGCCTGACCCGCGAAGAAAGCTTTGTCACCCATCGCGGGCGCCCCCAGACCAGGGTCAGCCTGAAGATCGGCCTGACCAAGACGGGGCAGATCACCGCCGTTGACTGCGAGGTGGTGATGGCTGGCGGGGCCTATGCCGGCTATGGGTTGGTGACAATCCTTTATGCGGGCGCTTTGCTGCATGGCATCTATGGCGTGCCGAACGTCAAATATGACGGCTATCGCGTTTATACCAACACGCCGCCCTGTGGGGCGATGCGGGGCCACGGCACGGTCGATGTGCGCCATGCGTTTGAATGTATCCTTGACCGGATGGCGCGTGACCTGGGGCTGGACCCGTTCGAGGTACGGCGCGCCAACCTGCTGACGGCACCGATGTTCACCGACAACGGGCTGATGATCAATTCCTACGGGCTGGGCGAATGTCTGGACAAGGTTCAGGCGGCCAGCGGCTGGCAGGACCGCAAGGGCAACATGCCAAAAGGGCGCGGGTTGGGCATGGCCTGTTCGCATTACGTCAGCGGGGCGGCCAAGCCGGTGCATTGGACCGGTGAACCGCACGCGGTGGTATCGATGAAACTGGACTTTGACGGTTCGGTCACGGTGCTGACCGGGGCGTCCGACATTGGGCAGGGATCGACCACCATCGTCGCCATTGCCGCCGCCGAGATTCTTAGCATCGACATGGCCCGCATCCGCGTCGTCACCAATGACAGCGTGATCACCCCGAAAGACAACGGATCATATTCCAGCCGCGTCACATTCATGGTCGGCAACGCCGCCATCGAGGCCGCCAAGGCATTGCGCGAAAAGCTGGTGAATGCCGCGGCCAAAAAGCTGGAAGTCGCGCCAGATGATATCGAATGCGAAGGCGGGACATTCTTTGTCGCGGGCAGTTCGCAATCGGTCCTGACGTTTCAAGAGGTGGCAATTGCCGCCCTTGCATTAGAAGGCACCATCACCGTCAAGGGGGCCTTTTCCACACCGATCGAGGCACAGGGCGGCAAACACCGCGGTGGCGCGGTCGGGTCGACCATGGGGTTTTCCTATGCCGCGCAGGTGGTCGAGGTCGACGTGGACATCGACACAGGCCAGGTCCGGGTGGACAAGGTATGGGCCGCACTTGATTGCGGCTTTGCCATCAACCCGCTGGCCGTCGAGGGCCAGATCGAAGGGTCGGTCTGGATGGGGCTGGGCCAGGGGCTAAGCGAGGAAACCCATTACGAAAAGGGCCTGCCATCGCATGCCAATTTCCTGGACTACCGGTTCCCGACCATCGCAGAATCACCCGACATCGACGTGCAGATCGTCGAAACGATTGACCCGCTGGGACCGTTCGGCGCGAAAGAAGCCGGCGAAGGCGCGCTGTCCGGTTTCCCCCCTGCCCTTGTGAACGCGGTGGCCGACGCAATCGGGCTGGACGCCAATTTCCTGCCGATGACCCCCGACCGGGTGTTGGCAGCCCTGAACAAAAAGCGCCGCGCCGCGCGCAAAGCCGCATCCAAAAAGGAGGCCACGTCATGAGCGAAGCACTTCCTGATTTCAAACTTGTCCGCCCTGAAACCGTTGATCAGGCCGTCGCCGCCCTTGGCACGCACCCGAATGCACAGATCTGCGCCGGGGGCACGGACCTGATCGTCAACATGCGTCACGGGTTGGCGACCCCCGAAACCCTGATCGATCTGGGTGGGATTACGGACCTGAAAACCATCACGCAGGATAAGGCCGGCCTAAAGATCGGGGCCGGGGTCACATTGCGCGAACTGGCCGAAAACAAAGCCATTGCCGGGGCATATGCCGCCATCGTGCAGGCGGCAAACGTCGTTGCCGGACCCAGCCACCGCG
This sequence comes from Paracoccaceae bacterium, assembly GCA_030626365.1. Lineage (GTDB taxonomy): Bacteria > Pseudomonadota > Alphaproteobacteria > Rhodobacterales > Rhodobacteraceae > NVQY01. The sequence goes on along the minus strand of DAOUPC010000022.1, from coordinate 2,448 downwards.
AAGTGGCAACCGTGGGGGGCAACCTGTGCCTTGATACAAGGTGCCAGTATTACAACCAAAGCCACTGGTGGCGGAAATCCAACGACTTCTGCCTGAAGTATCGCGGCGACACCTGCCATGTCGCGCCAAATGGTGATCGCTGCCGGGCCGCGTTCAGTGGGGATCTGGCCCCGGCGCTGATCGTGCATGGCGCAAAGGTTGAAATTGCCGGGCCGGACGGGATCAGATACTGTGATCTGGCCGACCTTTATCACGAGGACGGTGCCAATCACCTGACCCTGAACAAGGATGAAATCGTGATCTTTGTGCATGTCCCGCCAACGGATGCGGTTTCAACCTATGACAAGATCCGGGTGCGCGGTGCCATCGACTTTCCTTTGTCGGGCTGCGCTGTGGCCTGCCGGACAACCCCCGACGGGGCGCGCCAGTTCACACTGGCCACAACGGGAACCAATTCACGACCTGTGGTTGTGGACATCCCCGACCCGCTGGGCACGGATGATGACGCCGACAGCTATTTCGCGGCACTTGAAAAGCTGGTGCAAAAGGGTGTCTCGCCCCAGCGCACCACCACCACCGCCCCGCATTACCGGCGCCTGTCGGTCGGGGCGCTGGCCCGCCGTCTGGCGCAAAACCTGACAAATACCCAAGCATGAGCAACCTGCCGGGCACCCATTGGCAGGAACCGGACGGGCTGCATATTGACGTGCGCGGGCTTGAACCGCCCGAACCGATGGTGGCCATTCTGGGACATCTGGAACGCCCCGGTCAGGCCGGGCCGGTGACGGTTCACCATGACCGCAACCCGATCTACCTGTTCCCCGAACTGGCCGAACGTGGCTGGACCTACCAGAAAGTCCCCGGAGAGGCGGGCGAAATCCGCCTGATCCTGCGGTGCCCGTCATGAGTATGGGTGGGTCATTTCTGGGCGGGGCCAAGGACCGGCTGTTGCCCGTTTCCATCCCGTTCCGGTTTTTTCTGACGGCCACGGGGTTTCACGTGCTGGCTTGGGTCGTGCTGTTGCTTGGCGCACAGGATTTACCCGAATTTTCCGGCGGCACCGGACCGATTCTTGCGGCAATCCACCTGCTGACGCTGGGGGTGCTGGCCCTGACCGGCATGGGGGCCAGTTACCAACTTTTGCCGGTGGTCACACGCCAGCCGCTGGCCCGCACATGGCCTGCACGTCTTAGTTTCTGGCTGATGGTGCCGGGCATTGGTGTGCTGGCCTATGGCATGGCCGCCACTGACCCGATGACGCTAAGCGTTGGGGCGGGGCTGGTCAGTATCGGTTTGGTGGTGTTTGCGCTGTTGACTGCGGATAACCTGCGGCGGGCGGGCAGTATAGCGGTTGTTGCCGCGCATGGCTGGGGCGCATTGGCGGCCCTTGTCGGGGTGGTGGGAATTGCACTGGCGCTAATCGGCAATATCAACGCGGGCTATCTTGGCGACCCGGCGGGGCTGGCGCTGGTGCATATGATCCTTGCCAGCTTTGGCTTTATGGGGCTGCTGGTGCTGGGGCTGTCGATGGTGCTGATCCCGATGTTCGTGCTGTCATACGGCCTGCCACAGCCCCCCGGCTGGGCGCAACTGGGGCTGGTGGTGCTGGCGCTTGTCCTGTTTTCGGCCGGTGTTCTGGGCGATATCCCCCTGCTTGGCATTGCCGCAATGATCCCGGCCACCGGGGCCGGGTTTGCCCATTTCCTGCTGATGCGGGTGGCGTTCAAAACCAGTATGCGCAAGCGTCTTGGCCTGTCCTTTCTGATGATCCGGTCGTCCTGGGCCTATCTGGGTCTTTGCCTGATCCTGGGGCTGGCCATCCTGCTGGGGGCCCCCATTGCCAACGCCCCTGCCCTGTTCGGGCTGATCCTGCTGGGGGGGTGGTTGTTGACCTTCCTGACCGGCATCCTGCAACGGATCATGCCATTTCTGGCCTCGATGCACGGATCGGGGCGGGCGGGCCTGCCGTTGCTGTTGTCGGACCTGACCGCCGAAGGCCCGCTGCGGGTGCATGCGGTCTGTCACCACCTGGCCCTGCTGTTGTGCGGCCTTGGCATTGTGCTGAACTGGACCATTCTGGTTCAGGCCGGGGCCGTGACCGGCACCATCGGCGCGCTGGCCTTTGCCGGGTTTGCCGCCAATGTGCTGATCAAACTCAAGGCCCCCACCCGCTGACACCTGACGCCTGACATCGCGCCACCTGTCAAAACACTTGTTGTTTCGTTAAATACGCATTACAGTACCTAAATAACACTTTAACGCGCATGTCAGGAAACCCCATGAATTTCACCCGCCGCACAGCGCAATTGCTGCACGAGGACCATCAGGCGACGATCAAGATCATCGAAGCGCTTGACGAAATGATCGCACGTGCCCGCAAAACCGCCCCTGACGTGAACGATGCCACGGTTCAACGCACGCTCAAATCCGCCGCCACCGCAATCAGCG
>DAOUPC010000216.1 GCA_030626365.1 Paracoccaceae bacterium | reverse complement strand
CGCAAAGAGATGAAGAAATCCTTGCGCATGCTGGGCCGGACCGAATGACGGGCAGGCGGGTGGTTCTGCACAGATGAGCATTGTCAGGCGCTATCTGGGAGAGAGGCAATCAGCAGGTTCAGATGGGCGGGGCGCAGCGAACGGGCTGGTCCTGCAATGTCTGGCGCTTGCGGGCCCTGCGTCGGCCCGGCCTTTGGCGCGGGTTTATTTCGCGCCCCGGTTTTCGCCTGACCAGTTGGAAAACGCCGCCCCACCCGGCATGATCGAAAGCCGCAGCATCGGTGGCGGGCAAATCATGACGTTTGAATGGTCCGGCAAGGGCCAGTTGGGCATCCCGTTGCTGGATGGGTCCGTGTTGAAAACCACCCCGCTTGCCCCCGAAACAGACCTGTTTGCCGGGCTGAATTGCGCCGTGGTGGAACGCAACGGGGAAAGCCCGCAAACCGTGTGCGACTGGCTGCACTGGCACCGCAAAACGCATGGATTGCAGGGCGCGCTGATTATTGACCGGGGTCGCCCCGGCGCGGTTGATAAATTTGTCCGGGATTTGCGCAAAGCCCTGAAACCACGTGATGAAAAGAAGCTGACGATTGTTGTCCTGTCGTCGCCCATCCCGTTGGGAAAGCCCGGTATGGGCCCCGAATTTCACCCGATGAATGCCCCGGATGCACCCGGCAAGGACCGTATATCCAAGCCCGACCCGGACCCGTGGGCGGCCCCTTTGGGGGCGCTTGGGCTTTATGAATTGCTGCGCTGGCGGTTTTTGAATGCGGCGCGTGCGGTGATGAATATCGACATGTACGACATCATTCCCGCGCCGACACCCGAAACAGGACCAGAACAGGGGCCAGAACGGGGGGAAATGACGGTTTTTGACCGGGCTGTGGCGGCCCCTCAGGGGGCTGTTTTGCTGGCGGGTAAACGGGTGTACCCGTGGTCTTTGCGCAAAAATAAACCGGCCTGTTTTGGCGATCATATCTGCCATCAGTTCGACAACACCAGCCTGCACAGCCGGTGGTGTATCGCCCCGGCGGTGGCCCCTAACAAGGTCACCTGGCGACTGGTGCGACTGACCCAGGTTGAACCTGACCGCACCAGCGTCAGATTTTTCCGCTGCATGTCCCTGCGCCACCGGGGCGAGGGGTGGGATGCCGGGAAGGTATCCAAGATCGTCCCCAAGTCGAGCCTGATTGAAAACCAAACCCTGCTGGCGATGGCCAAGAAGATGCGCCACAAACCCCTGCGGATGCCCAAGGTCACGGGCACGTCCGGCACCAAAAACCGGGTTGCGATTGTCACGACCATGAAGAACGAAGGCCCGTTCATCCTGGAATGGCTGGCCTATCACCGCGCCATCGGGGTTGATGATTTTCTGGTTTACACCAACGATTGTGATGATGGCACAGACACCCTGTTGGCGCTGCTTCAGTCCAAGGGGCTGATCCAGCACCGCGATAATCCGTTCCGGGATTCCGGGCTGAAACCGCAACACGCGGCCCTTGCCGCCGCCGAGGGTGAACCGGTGATTCGCGATGCCGGATGGCTGATCTGCATGGATGTGGACGAGTTCATAAATATTCATGTGGGTGACGGCACATTAAAATCCCTGTTCTCGGCCGTGCCGGATGCCAACATGATTTCGCTGACATGGCGGTTGTTTGGCAATGCGGATGTCGAAGAATTCAAGGATGGGCTGATTACCGGGCACTATACCTGCTGCGCGCCAGAAATGACGCGCAAACCGCATCAGGCCTGGGGGTTCAAGACCCTGTTTCGCAATATCGGCCTGTTCAAGAAACTGGGCGTTCACCGGCCCAAGGGGCTAAAGCCGCAACTGGTTGATCAGGTCAATTGGGTGAATGGATCGGGTAAACCGATGCCGCGCAAAGAATACCGCAATGCGTGGCGCTCCACCGCGCGGACGGTGGGGTATGATCTGGTGACGCTGAACCAGTATGCGCTGCGCTCTGCCGAAAGTTTTCTGGTGAAACGGGACCGGGGGCGGGTCAACCACGTGGATCGTGATCAGGGGCTGGCCTATTGGTTTAGGATGAACAACAACGCCGAACAGGACAGGTCGATCCAGCGGATGTTGCCGGTGCTAAGGGCCGAATATGACAGGCTTTTGGCCGACCCTGACATTGCATCGGCGCATGCGTTTTGTGTGGCTCGCCATCGCACCCGCATAGACGAATTGAAACAGACGGCACAGTACAGCGCATTTTACGGCGAACTGAACAGTGCGCGCCTTAGGCGGTTGTCCCGGTTGCATCTGCATTTCGGTTCATCCGTGTTTCTGATTGGCCCGCAATGTATCCCCGATGATTTTCCCGAAGGCGATCTGGCGCAGGGGTTTACCTTTACCGTTCCCAAACCGTAGCCCGATCCTGAAAACCCGACCAAAAGACGATTCTGCGCGGGCAATCACATTGTTGGTTGAGTGAGCGTGAAAAATCGCGTTAAATCCCCGGTCAAATACCCGGTGTGGTTAACTCTGGGCCAACTTGGGGGGCTGGCAAAGGCGCAATCTGGCCAAAGTAATCTGGCCAAGACAATGGGAACAGGTTTCGCATAGGCACTGGACACCGGCGGCGTTGCCTGTATCAATCCGCCAACTAAGAATTTGGTAAGGATAATTACCAATCCGCAGACAGCGAACGTTGCTGCAATTGCCGGTGCCTCGTGCCGGTTAACATTCCTGGGAGGGAAACCATGAAAAAGAAACTACTTTCGGCGGTTGCCGGACTTGCCCTGATGGGCAGCGCCGTTTCGGCGCAGACGACGATTGAAATGACGTCGGCCTTTGGCAAGAACCTGCCAATCCTCGGCACTGCCGCGGTCGACTTTACCGAAATGGTCAACGCCATTTCGTCGGATGTGGAATTTGAACATTTCGATCCCGGCAAGCTTGTCCCGACGCTTGAGGCGCTTGATGCGGTTTCCACCGGGTCGGTTGATGCGTCCTTTGCCGTGGCCGGATACTGGCAGGGCAAGCTAAGCACCGCGTCGATCTTTTCGGCCGTTCCCTTTGGTCCCGAAGCGGGCGAATTCCTTGGCTGGATCCTGTATGACGACGGTGCCAAGCTGTGGCAGCGGATGTATGACGACAACGGCTATAACGTCAAAGCCCTGCCATGTGGTGTGATCGCGCCGGAAACTTCGGGCTGGTTCAAGAACGAAATCAATTCGGTTGACGACCTCAAGGGCCTGAACATGCGCTTCTTTGGTCTGGGTGCCAAAGTGATGCAGAAACTGGGCGTGTCCACATCGCTGTTGGCTGGTGGTGACATCTTCCCGGCGCTTGAGCGTGGCGCGATTGATGCAACCGAGTTCTCGATGCCCCGTATCGATGCGCGTCTTGGCTTTCACAAGCTGGTGAAATACAACTATTTTCCCGGCTGGCATCAGCCCTCGACCCTGTTTGAACTGCTGATCAACAAAGACGTCTGGGATGACATCGGCGAAACGGCCCAAAGCCAGATCGAAGTTGCCTGTCTTGCCAACTTTTCCAAGCTGCTGGCCGAAGGCGAAGCCACCAACTTTGACGCCATGGTTACGGCGCAGGCCGAAAACGGCGTGATCCTGAAACAGTGGAGCCCGGAAATGATGGCTGCATTCAAAGGGTCCTGGGACGAAGTTGTGGCCGAAATGGCCGATGGCGACCCCTTCTTTCAGGAAGTATGGGCCGACCTTCAGGAATACCGCGCTGGTTATAACGTGTGGTCAACCAACATCTACATGAAGCGCTAAGATTTCAGGTAAAAACAACGACGGTGGCCATGTTGCATGGCCACCGTTAATTTTGAGGCTTGGGAGGGTCCAGAATGCCGGATGAATATTCCGAAACGCTGCATCATGTGGCGTCGGACACCATTGATCATGTCGCGGCAATCACCGACCCGGGCGAGCGTGACCGCGCGTCTCACCTGTGGGGTGACCGGTTGATGATCAATTTCGGCAACTTCATGGCTTGGCTGTTTCCCATCCTGATGCTGGCCATCGTCGCGCAGGTATTGATGCGCAAGGCCGGGTTCAATCAGGCCTGGCTGGATGATGCACAATGGTGGATTTACGGCGCGGCCCTGACCACCGGATTTGGCTATGCCATCACCACCGAAAGCCACGTTCGGGTTGACATTTTTCACGCCAATTTCAGCCCCCGCAAAAAGGCCCGGATCGAATTGTATGCGTTGGGCTGGTGTCTGTTGCCGTTCCTGATCCTGATGGTCGACAATTTAATTCATTATTCCTATTCGTCGTTTGTGGCCCGTGAAGGATCGGACAGCCCGAACGGGTTGCACGGGCTGTTCCTGCTCAAGATGTTGCTGCCGCTGCTGTTCGTCATGGCGATAATCGCCACCCTGGCCACCCTGCAACGACATCTGGCAACACTAATCAATTCGGCGAGCAAACCGGCCCTTTGGACCGTCATCCTTGCCGCCTTTCCCGCCATGTGGTTCGCGGCAGAGCGGGTCATATACTATGTGCTGTGGTGGGTCGTGCGCCTGTCCAGCCCCGACATAGTCCCCCGCCGTATAGGCAAAGAACCCCTGTTGGAGCCGACCATGTGGTATGGTCTGGCCCTTGTTCTGGCCCTTGCCGCCGTCAGCTTTGCGCTGACCCGTCGTACCGCTTCAAAGGCTTGAATTAATGGAATTTCTAAGCGTCATGAGTACCGTCATGGACCTGAACCAGTGGTTGGTTCTGGCGATGTTCCTGGTCTTTATCTTTATGCTGTTTCGCGGCATCCCGGTGGTTTACGCGTTGGTCGGGGTCAGTCTGATGTTTGCGCTGATCGGCGTGTTCCTGCTGGACCCGTCCAAAAAACTGATCAACGACTATATCGAATTTGATCGCACCGGCATCACCTATACCAAACTGTCGGTGGTGGCGGGCCGGTTCTTTG
>DAOUPC010000101.1 GCA_030626365.1 Paracoccaceae bacterium | reverse complement strand
TCTGGACCTGAGCCTCGGTTACTTTACCGTAAACCTCAGCAGCTTCACTGAGGATCAGATCGTCACCCCGAAAACTTTCGACCGTAAAGCTATAGGTCCCCCCGGAAAACGGCACGTCATCGTCATCCAACCCGGCCCATTCGATCAGATCGCCAGAGACCGGAATTGCGCGACGCTGCACCTCTTGTCCGTCTTCATTGTGCACGATCAGTTCAACCCGGTCCGACACCGATGCCGGGTTCGGTGCAACAGTTATCGGGCTGCCGTCGAAATATACAGGCGTCACGGCGCGGGCTTCCATGCCGACCCAACTGGCGAGAGATGCCATGTTTCTGCTGCCCATTTGCCCAAACATTGCCGCCAGCGCATCATTGGTTTTGACCTGCTGCTCGACCATGGAAAACTGGGCCAGTTGCGATGCGTATTGTGTCGAGTCGATGGGATCAAGAGGGTCCTGATACCGTGCCTGTGCGGTCAGCATTTTGAGGAATGTCTTGAAATCAGATGTCATCCCGCTGGTCTGATCCGTACCCGGTGCCTGGTTGGTGCCAGGTGTTTGTGCCGCTGCTGCTGAAAATGCGTTGATCATATGTGTTACAACCTCAGGTCAAGCCCGCGCGACTGTGCTGTGCGGGCAATTTGTACAGGGATAGGTTCAGGCATATCGTGGGGGTTTTCTGCCTCAAACGGGCCATCTGGGTGAGAACCGTCGGCCTCTCCGTTAAAGGTGCCCTGGGCATCCCCCCCGGAAAATTCAAAACTGATATCCTCATATCCCAGGTTTCGGAATTCATCGCTCAACTGGCCCAGATGGCGGCGCATCATGTCCAGTGTTTCTGGCCGCTCTGCAGCGATCAAGATAGAAACACCCGTATCCGCGGGGGACAGGACCATACGAACACGCCCAAGTTCTTCGGGGTTTAAGGTGATTTCAATCCTGTTGTTTTGCGCAGTGACCAGTGCATCTGCCATCTGAGAGGCCACCAAACGCGGTATCTCGGGGCGCATTGTTATACCCGCGACTGAATGGATCGTCCCTGTTCGCACCGGTAATTCCGGAAGTACGCTCACAAACGGCTCGGTTGATTCTGCTTCCGACAGCGGGGAAATTTGGTCCAACCCGGTGGCAACCACCATCGAATTTACCATGCCATTTTGCCGCCCCCCCCTGCCACCGGCAGGCATGAGCGGTGGACTAAACAGCCCAGTTGTGGGCGTCATGGCCGGGGATGTGGAGGCATGAACATCGACTGGGCCCACGTATGCATAGGCGGCATTTCCCGAGGGAACCGCCCCCCCTGAATACCCCGGGGTCTGACCTGAATTTATCATCGAATGAGGTGTGGATTTAACAGGCGCAGGCTGCCGGATCACAGGGTCAACCTGCGTGCCACCCGCCGTCAGAGCTTTGGCCCGCGCCCCGGTTAGTGCCAGTGCCGTCTGACCGGGCATAGTAACATCAGGCAGGTTGGCCCGGTTCGTGTGATTTTTTGTATCACCGGATTGCCCCCCTTGTGCAGCCCCCAAAAGCCCGGCGATATGAGGTTGCGACAACATTGTTCCTTGGTTTTTTGCTATTTTTGCGCCACTTTTCCGTGTGGCCATTACAATATCATTTTGCAACGAGGCTTGGCCTTGGCCGCCCCTTAAAGATGCCATTTCATTCGATTGAATGTTGACTATTTTAGGCGGTTTCGCAGATGCCCCATCCCGTACAGGGTCATTGATAACCGGTATCGGCCTAGGATCTTTTTCAATGTCCCGCCCCCCACTGTCGGTAAGCAGGGCCACTTCATCCCCGGCTTGATCTGGCGGCGATTCCAATTGTGTATTTCCTGTAAGGGCACGGGTTCGCCGTTCGGATTGCGCCAACTCCGCAGGTGTCGTGCCCACCGGTCCGGTCAGCTCAAAATGATAACCGAATTCGTCACCCTCACGATCATCTGATGATGACAACGTTCGGTTATCTGTGGGGGCCGATCCCAATGCTGCCTGATCTGAGTTGGAAATTGTGTGCATGTTCTTCCGGTGTTCTACCTCGTTGCAGAACACTCTCACCCACAATCAGTTACGATTATTTTAACCGCTTTGGGTGCAAGCTGAGAAAATCAGCACAATTTGAGGCTTTTCATGAAACCACTTATTCCCCTTGGTCCGCCCCCTGCGTTCCCCGTACATCCGGGCCAGAACGGGCGCACACAGGGTGATGCAGAACATACCGCCCTGCGCAAGGCTGCTAATGATCTGGAGACCGCATTTTTGACTGAAATGCTTAAGTCAGCAGGGTTCGGCAAGGCCCGAGATTCGTTTGGCGGTGGCGCGGGTGAGGATCAGTTTAGTTCAATTCTTGTGCGGGCACAGGCAGAACAGATGACCCAGGCCGGGGGAATCGGACTGGCCGAATCACTTTTTCAAGCACTTTTGGAGGTAGAAAATGGCAGACCAAGTCGCACAAGATCTGATTGACGAACTGGATACATTGCTTGACCGCGAACGTCAGGCACTGATTGACGGCGATCTGGAACTTTTGGGTCGAATGCTGACGCACAAACAAGGGCTGATCGAAAACATCAATGCAATGGATGCACTGGAGCGGGAACGTTTGACCGATATTCACAACAAGGTCACCCGCAATCAGGCCCTTTTAAACAGCGCCATGGAAGGGATTCGTGCCGTCGCCAATCGGATGGCTGATTTGCGCCGGGTGCGTCAGGGGTTGGAAACCTATGATCAGTCCGGTCGCAAAACGCGATTCGAAACACAAAACCTTTCCAGCGTGGAAAAACGCGCATGAGCCAAGGTTTAGGAAAATGCTAATTAACCCGATGGCGGGCCTTAGCACTCCATTAGCACATAGCATCCAAAGTGTTCCTGCACCCATGAAGCGGGTGGCGCGATACCAGGCAAGTGGTGATCGCAACTGTCAGAAAGACATTTAGTCCGTCCTGAGGGGGCGGGATGCAACCGGGTGAAAATTACCCAATGACTAAAGGAAATTTGCTATGTCCAGTATTCTGACAAACAATGGCGCAATGGTTGCGCTGCAAACACTGAAAATGATCAACGCTGATCTGGGAAAAACCCAGACAGCCATTTCGACGGGTAAGTCGATCGCCTCTGCCAAGGACAATTCGGCGGTTTGGGCCATTTCGAAGGTGATGGAATCCGATGTTAACGGATTCAAGGCAATTTCGTCCAGCTTGGCGCTGGGTGAATCCACCGTGGCCGTGGCGCGAAACGCCGCAGAATCGATTACCGATCTGCTGACACAGATGAAAGGCAAGATTGTTGCCGCTCAGGAAGACAATGTTGATCGCGACAAGATCAACGATGACGTGAGCGCGTTGAAAGAACAGATTGCATCGGTTGTTGCCGCGGCGCAGTTCAACGGGCTGAACTTGGTTGACGGTTCGACGGCCTCGGCCAGTATTCTGTCGTCGCTTGATCGGGACAGTGCCGGTGGTGTTACCGCCAGTTCGATCACGGTGACCGCGGCGGATATGTCAACCAGCGGCTATGTTGCCAATGACATCTTTGCTGGTAGTGGCGGCACCCCGTCTGGTGATGGGGATACCGTTGTTTTGTCTCTCAACAATGGCGGGGGGACAGACACTATCAACATCGCTGAAAACGGTACGGCATTTGTCGAAGGCGAAAATGTGAGCATTTCGATCGGCGACCAAACCGTATCCTATACAGTGACCGCCGCCGACGAGGCTGCCACCACAACCTCCGATATCGTGGCCGTTGCGCTGAAGAACAAGATTGACAGCCTTGGTATTGCCAACCTGGTGGTTGATTATGACAGTGGCACGCCCGGGACACTGGATTTCACCAACAACGGTGCGGTCGATTTGACTGTTACAGGTCAGTACACCAACACTGATTCTGGCGGTCTGGGTGCAATGGCCGCAATTGATGTATCAAGCGGTGCGGGGGCAACAGCGGCTTTGGCGGCGATTGAAACCCTGATCGGCACATCAATTGATGCCGCTGCATCCTTTGGTTCGTCAGAGGGAAGGATCGCAGCTCAGTCCACGTTCATCTCGAACCTGACTGATTCGCTGAAATCCGGCATCGGGGCGATGGTTGATGCCAATATGGAGGCGGCCTCGGCCCGTCTGCAGGCACTGCAGGTACAGCAGCAACTGGCCGTGCAATCGCTCTCGATTGCCAACCAGGCACCGCAGACACTCTTGTCGCTGTTCCGTTAAGTCAAGTGGCCGGGGCGTTAGGCGCCTCGGTCTATTCTTTCCTGATTTCCCAAAATATGAGGATTTGACGTGAACGCCCAATCTCAGGCACAGCGCGCCTATTCAGCGGCCTCTACCCCGACAAGAACGTCCCGAAATTTAGAATATGATGCGGTGGCCCGTGTTACGCACCGTATCAGATCCGCCAACCAAAAAGGGGCCGAAGGATTTTCCAAACTTGTTGAGGCATTGCACGATAACAAGAAACTGTGGAACATTTTTGCCGTTGATGTTGCCGATGTTGACAACCAGCTTCCACGTGAATTGAAAGCGCAGATATTTTATCTTGCCGAATTCACCAGTCAACACACAAGTAAGGTACTGGCCCGGCAGGCAACGGTGGCCCCTTTACTGGAAATTAACACCGCCATTTTACATGGCCTGCGCAGCGGGGCGGCCTGATATGGGTGGTCTGGTTCTGAAATTGGCCCCAAAAGAGCGCGTGCTGGTCAATGGTGCCGTCATCGAAAACGGGGACCGGCGTAGCCGGCTGTCAATCATGACGCCGGATGCAAACATCCTGAGGTTAAGGGATGCAATCCATCCCGAGGATGCAAATACGCCAGTTCGCCGGGTATGTTATGCGGCCCAGTTGATCCTGACCGGGGACAGTGATCCGGAAAATGCAAATTTGCCGCTGCTTCGCCATATTGAAGAGCTGAGTCAGGTCTTTCTGGATGCCGACAGCCGCGCCGCTTTGGCCGAGGCGACCGGGGCATTGATCAGCGGCCAGCATTATCAGTGTCTCAAAGCTCTGCGCAGTCTTTTGCCCCGCGAAGACCGGTTGATCGCGACGCGCACATCATGAGCTTTCAGCCGGTCATATCTGGCCCCGGACTGGCTGGTTGGCATTTTCTGCAGCGCACCTATGACGCCCAGTCTGCGGCCTTTAACAACACACCGCAACTGGATCGCGATACGAGTTATTTCAACGAAAAGATCGGTAATGTATTCACAGCCGAGGCGTTGGTCGGTGACCGAAGACTGCTCAGCGTGGCATTGGGGGCATTTGGCCTTTCGGATGATCTGAACAACCGGTTCTTCATCCAGAAAATACTGGAAGACGGAACCGGAAACTCGGATGCATTGGCAAATCGGCTTGCTGATAACAGGTACAAGCGGCTAAGCGACGCGTTTGGATTCGGACCGGGTGAAATTCCCAAAACACTAAGCGCACCCCGAATGTTGGAAATTGTCGACTTATATAAAACCCAGTCCTTTGAGGTTTCGGTCGGTGAACAGGACGACACCATGCGGATCGCACTCTACGCTCAGCGTGAATTGGAAAGCCTGGCCAATGATCCGATGAGCGAGGACGCAAAATGGTTTTCGATTATGGCCTTGCCGCCGCTGCGTAAAATGTTTGAAACCGCGCTGGGGTTGCCGGCTGCCTTCGGGCAAATTGATATCGACAGGCAACTGGAGATATTTCAGGACAAGGCGAGCAGCACTATCGGCAAATCGACTGTTTCCCAATTTACTGATCCTGAAGCTCTGCAAAAACTGACCAACCTGTATCTGGCCCGCTCGCAGATAGCCTCATTAAACGGATCATTTTCGTCAGGCTCTACTGCTTTGATACTATTACAGGGGCTATAGCCAAAAGTTGGTGACATTCTGATCAAACGGTCATTGACCCGAAAGGCAGGCCACAAGAACAAACAGTTGATGGCACGGCCTTTCGGCCCCAATTTGCAACGGACAAACCTTGTGAAATCCCCCAGTGTCGTCTTGTTCATGGCAGTTGCCATCTGGGGCCTTTACTGGGTCCCCCTGCGCGAGATAGAGGCGCTGGGCCTGACCGCGACCTGGGGCGTGGCCTTCTTTAACGCCTGCCCGCTGATCGTACTGTTCCCCTATGTGATCTGGAACCGAAAGATCCACGTACAGCATTTGCGCGCAGTGGCTATCATTGGCCTGATGACCAGCCTTGGCCTTACTTTTTATGCCAGCGGTCTGGTGTATTCATCGGTTATCCGGGTGACGCTTTTGTTTTACCTCACGCCGATCTGAAAACGCTCATTTATTGTAATAGTCACGGAACCAGGTGACGAATTCCGCCACCCCGTCGCGAATATCGGTCTGAGGTTTGTACCCGGTCAGGTTCTGCAACAGGCTGGCATTGGCCCAGGTGGCCGGGACGTCGCCCATCTGCATGTCCATATAGTTGCGCTTTGCCTTCATCCCCAGGGCGTCTTCGATTGCCTCGACGAAATCAAGCAGGCGCACCTTGTCCGAATTGCCAATATTGACCACCCGGAACGGGGCCGCCGGCGACAGGCTGTCCCAGTCGGGAATTTCAGCCCCCGGTTCGGGGCGCACCGGCACCGCGTCGATCAACAGGCGGATACCATGCACAAGGTCATTCACATGGGTAAAGTCACGGTACATGTCGCCGTGATTGTATACATCGATGGGCCGGCCATCCAGAATGGCATCAACGAATTTGAACAGCGCCAGGTCGGGGCGCCCCCACGGGCCATAGACGGTAAAGAACCGGAACATGGTGGTCGGCAAATCCCACAGATGCGCATAGGAATGGCCCATAGCCTCGTTCGCCTTTTTGGTGGCGGCATAAATGGTCAGCGGGGTGTCTGCCTTGTCGGTTTCGGCGAATGGCATGTCCTCGTTGGCCCCGTAGACGGACGAGGTGGATGCCATCAGAAGATGCCCGACCTTCAACTCGCGCGCGGCCTCCATCACGTTGAAGGTGCCCACCACGTTGCTTTCGATATAGGCGCGCGGGTTTTCCAGAGAATAGCGCACCCCGGCCTGTGCGGCGAGGTGGACAATGATATCGGGGGCAAAGTCGGCGGCCATTGCCTGAAAGGCTTTGTTATCTTCTAGCATGCCCTCGGTCGCGCTGAATCCTTTGTTTTGCAACAGCATCTGGTGGCGACGCCGTTTCAGGGCCACATCGTAATAATCGGTCATCCCGTCGAATCCGTGTACACGGAACCCGTCATCCAGCAACCGCCGGGCCAGATGAAAGCCAATAAATCCGGCGGTGCCGGTGATCAGAACCTTGGTCATGGGGGAATGCACAGTCATTATTATTCAGGTTCCGTGACTGTTAGCGGATTTACCCGCGGCATGGAACTGGTGATGAAAATGTTGGCCAGCGTCAGGACCGGGCCCTAATCGGCAGGGCGTGCAGCGTCCGGGTGGGCGGCGGCAAAGGCGGGGTGGCGCGTGCAGGTGGTCTCGATTTCCAGAATGCGGGCCAGGTCGGCGAATTCCACCCCCCAGCGCCTTGCATTGTAAAGCTGGGGCATCAGGCAGATGTCGGCCAGTCCGGGCGTGTCCCCGCAGCAATATGGCCCCTGATCAAAGTCAGCCAGCAGGGTCTCGAAGGCCTCAAGTCCGGGACGGATGAACCGGGCCATCCATTCCTCGCGCACGCCATCGCGATTGCCGGTCAACCTGGCGGCAAAGGCGGCAACCTGCAAATTGCAGACCGGGTGGATATCGACGGCAATGGAATGGGCCAGGGCCTGTGCCTGTGCACGTTTGGCAGGGTCGGTGGGCAACAGGTGCAGATCACGGGTGGCATCAAGGTAGTCAAGGATCGCCAGTGACTGGGTCAGGCGCTGACCGTCAATGTCCAGAACCGGCACAAACCCTTGCGGGTTGCGGGCCAGGTGTTCAGGCGTTTTATGTTCGCCTTTGACCAGATCAATGGAAACCGCACGATACGGAATTTCGGCCAGGTTAAGCGCAATACGCAACCGATAGCTGGCAGAGGACCGCCAGTAATCAAAAAGAACCGTTTCGCCCATTTTGTACTCCTAAGGTCTGAACCCTTGGGTCAGGATCCATTAATCCTGCCCCAGTATCATTGCGGCCGCTTTTTCTGCGATCATGATCGTTGGCGCGTTGGTGTTGCCGCTGGTGATCACCGGCATCACGCTGGCGTCTACCACCCTTAACCCATCCACCCCACGCAAGCGCAGTTCAGCGTCCAGCGGGGCGCTGTCATCTGCCCCCATGCGTACCGTACAGGTCGGATGAAAGATTGTCGTGCCGATATCACCCGCTGCGCGCGTCAGGTCCGCATCATCATCTGCGTCAATGCCCGGTTTCATCTCGTCCGGGGTATAACGCTGCATCGGGGTCTGCGCCATGATGGCACGGGCCTGACGGATGGCGGCCACGGCCACCTGCCGGTCGCCTTCGGTGCTAAGGTAATTCGGCGCAATCAGGGGGGCGTCATGTGGGTCAGGCGACGTGATGGTCACGCTGCCCCGGCTTTCGGGGCGCAGGTTGCACACGCTGGCGGTCAGGCCGGGAAAGTCGTGCAAAGGTTGGCCAAAGGCCTCAAGCGTCAGGGGTTGCACGTGGTATTCCAGATCGGGCGTCGCCAAATCCGGGCGCGACTTTGAAAACGCCCCAAGCTGGCTGGGCGACATCGACATCGGGCCAGAGCGCCGCGCGGCGTATTCCAGCGCAATTTTGGCCTTGCCCCAAAGTGAATTGGCCAGCGTGTTCAGCGTCTTTGCCCCGTTCAACCGCCAGGCACAGCGCAGTTGCAAATGATCCGACAGGTTCGCGCCGATGCCGGGAATATCACGATGCACGTCTATCCCGTGCTGGTGCAACAACCCGGCAGGCCCAAGCCCGGACAATTGCAGGATTTGCGGGCTGCCAATGGCCCCGGCGCACAGGATCACTTCGGCCTTGGCCCGCGCCCTGACAATTTCGCCGCCCCGG
>DAOUPC010000190.1 GCA_030626365.1 Paracoccaceae bacterium | reverse complement strand
CCAGTATCGTCACGTCACGGGCCGGGCCGGGTAACGAACGCCGGGCGTTTATTTCGATGGCCCCGTTTTCGAACCGGGCCGGGGACAGGCCCAGAACCGCGCTTGTGCCCTGAAAGATCCGTACGTCGCCATGTGTCTCTAACAGGCCCAGCAGCCGGTCGCGCCCGTCATAATCCAGCCCGTCACTTAACCACTGGCTGTCAAAGCCGCCTTCAATCGTGACCAGTGCGGTCAGGGCAATGTCGATCTGGGCAGGCGATGGTTGCCACGCCTCGGGGTGCAGCCCCGCCAGGCGGCTGCGCCAGACATCTGCCGACTGGAACACCGGCACCTCAGGTGCGCTTAGTTTCAGGATGGCCACGGGGCGGCCTTTGTGGCCCGCTTCGGCCAGTTGCGCATCAATCAGCGCCGTGCGGGCCGGCCAGCGGGTCGCCCCGGCCCAGCTGGCATCCAGTACGATCAGCAATGGCCCGTGGCCGCCCCTGTCCGACCGGGGGTTCAGTACCGGACCGGCCAGCCCGACAATGACCGCCGCCACCGCCAGCATGCGCAGCAGCAGCAACCACCAGGGCGTGCGGTCGGAAACGGATTCGTCATCCCTCAGCCCCACAAGCAACGTCACACCGGGAAAGGTCTGACGATTTGGGGCGGGTGGCACGGCGCGCAGCAATATCCACAGGATTGGCAAAGCCACCAGCCCCAGCAACAGCCAGGGTGTGGCAAACCCGATTCCGCCCAGAAAGGTCATCGCATCCCCCCGTCCAGCGCGCGGTACAGCCACAGCAGGGCCGATTGCGCGCTGTTACCGGTATGATGCAGCCCCAGTTGCCAGCCGGTGGCGCGGGTCAGTCGGGTCAGGGCGTCACGCCGCGCGGCCAGACGTTCAAGATAGCGGTCGCGCAAATCCCCGGCCTTCAGGGTTTCATGGGCCAACGTGCCCCCAACACTTTGGAATATCGTGCGCCCGGAATAGGAAAACTGTTCTTCTTCGGGGTCCAGCACCTGTAACAACACGCCGCGCACGCCGCGATCGGCGGCCTTGCTCAGGGCTTGTGTCACCTCGTCCATGTCACCCAGAAAATCCGACAGGAACACGGCCCTGGAATGGGGGATCATTGCCCGGTGTTCGGGGGCGGCATATTCGTGCGGGTCATCGTGTGCCAGCGCCCCGGCCAGCCGCACGATCTGGGCATTGCCGCGCCGGGGCGGCAGGGTCGTGCCGGTCAGCCCGACCCGTTCCCCCCCGCGCACCAGCAGGATCGCGATGGCCAGCGCCAACAGGCGTGCGCGATCGACCTTGGCCGGTAGTCCGGCATCGGATGCAAACCGCATCGACGCCCCCTGATCGACCCACAGCATCACCGATTGCGCAATCTGCCATTCACGTTCGCGCACATATTCCATGTCCCCCCGCGCCGAGCGGCGGTGGTCGATCATTCGCCGGCTGTCGCCAACCTCGGCCGGGCGGTATTGCCAGAAATCATCGCCCAACCCGGCGCGTCGCCGCCCGTGATCCCCCAGCAGGACGGTGCCTGCCAGATGTTCGGCCCTGGCCAGTAACGGCGGCAGGTGGCTGGCTTCGGCTTCGGAGCGTTCGCGTAAGGTGGTGGTGGGGGTGGATGTCACGCGGCGGCCCCGGTTCCTGTCAGCGCGTCAGCGGTGGCATCAATCAGGCTGGTCAGGCTGTCGCCGCGTGCGCGCGCGGCAAAGTTCAGCGCCATGCGGTGGCTTAGCACCGGGCGGGCCATGCTGATCACGTCTTCGGCATTTGGGGCCAGTCGCCCCTGCAACAGGGCGCGGGCCCGCACGGTCATCATCAGGGCCTGCGAGGCGCGCGGTCCCGGCCCCCAGGCCACGGTTTCGCGCACCCGTTCGGACACGCCGGGTTCTTCGGGGCGGAACGCACGAACCAGATCAAGGATCAGTTCGACCACCGATTCGCCCACCGGCATCCGGCGCAGCAATGTCTGGGCGGCCAGCAATTCGCCGGGGCCAAAGACCTGTGTGACTGTCTGTTCATCCACCCCGGTGGTGGCCATCAGGATATCGCGTTCGGTGTCGCGGTCTGGATAATCCACATCGACCTGCACCAGAAACCGATCCAACTGGGCCTCGGGCAGGGGATAGGTGCCTTCCTGTTCGATCGGGTTTTGCGTTGCCAGCACGTGAAACGGGGCATCCAGCGGGCGGTCTTTACCGGCCACGCTGACCATGCGTTCCTGCATTGCCTGCAACAGGGCGGATTGGGTTCGCGGGCTGGCGCGGTTAATCTCGTCCGCCATAAGAAGTTGGCAAAACACCGGCCCCTGCACAAAGCGAAAGCTGCGCCTGCCGGTTTCATCGGTGTCCAGCACCTCAGAGCCCAGAATATCCGCTGGCATCAGGTCTGGCGTGAACTGAATACGGTTGCCATCCAGCCCCATCACCGTGGACAGGGTTTCGATCAACAGGGTCTTGCCCAGTCCGGGCAATCCGATCAGCAACGCATGCCCGCCGCACAACAGGGCGGTCAGGGTCAGGTCCACCACCTGTTCCTGACCGACGAAACGGCGGGTGATCGAGGCCTTGGCCTGGGACAACTTATCTTCCAGCGCCTCGATTTCGGTGACCAGATCGGCAGGATCGGACATGACTTTCCTTTCAGGGAACGTGTATGGTGCCTGTGTGATTGTATCGTGCTGGGAAGAAATGGCAAAAGCAATGAGCGGACAAAATCCTGTTACCCCATCAGCGGACGGCATAGCCGCTGCCGTGCGTGCCGCCAAGGGCCGTGGTCCGGCCCCCGTGCATCTGTGGAACCCCGACTTTTGTGGCGATCTGGACATGCGAATCGCGCGGGACGGCACGTGGTTTTATCTGGGCACGCCGATTGGCCGGTTTGAACTGGTGCGCCTGTTCTCTTCTATCCTCAAGCTTGAGGATGGTAAGTATTTTCTGGTCACGCCGGTGGAAAAGGTCGGCATCACGGTCGATGATGCCCCCTTTGTTGCGGTGGATTTTGAGGTAACGGGCACCGGCCCCGATCAGGTTCTGGAATTCACCACCCATGTGGGCGATCAGGTAGTTGCCGGCCCGGACCACCCCATGCGTATAGAGCGCGACGCAGACACAGGTGAACCATCGCCCTATGTGATGGTGCGCGCCGGGCTTGAGGCGCTGATAGACCGCAAAAGCTTTTACCGGTTGGTTGATCTGGGCGTGCATCACGATGGCTGGTTCGGGCTATGGTCCTCGGGGGCGTTCTTTGGGGTGATCCCGTCGGCAGAGTTGGAAAGCGGTTAGCGCGGTTGCCCCATCCGGCATGGGTTTATTCTGGCGTCCCTGTTGTTTTCAACCGGCTATCGATGACCCCAGTGCCACAAAACCCCTGCCAAGCGGGCAATCATGCCTTTGGACAGGGTGGATCGGGGCCGGTCGGGGCACATATTTCCCCTCTTTTTCCCTCTGCGGCGATTGTTCCCTTGAAAATTGGCGCAAATGGCATCATTTAGGCGCTCAAACCTGCCCGGATGGCGGGTGAAACCACGATGGAGACAACATGGCCAAGGAAGATACGCTTGAATTTCCCGGTGTCGTAAAGGAACTCCTGCCTAATGCGACGTTTCGGGTCGAGCTTGAGAATGGCCATGAAATCATCGCGCATACGGCAGGAAAGATGCGTAAAAACCGCATCCGTGTTCTGGCCGGCGACAAGGTGCAGGTCGAAATGACCCCCTATGATCTGACCAAGGGTCGGATCAACTATCGCTTTAAGTAACGTTCTTTAAATGGCGTTTATCCTTGGATCAGGCAGCCCGAGACGGCTGGACCTGCTGGCGCAGCTTGGCGTTGTGCCGGATGCCGTGCGCCCGCCTGATATCAACGAGGACCCCCTTAGGGGTGAATTGCCCCGCCCCTATTGCGCCCGGATTGCCCGCCAAAAGGTGCTGGCGGTCAGGGCCGATGCGGATGACATCGTTTTATGCGCCGATACGACCGTGGCCATGGGCCGGCGTATCATGGGCAAACCCGCCGATGCAGGCGAGGCGGCCGAATTCCTGCTGGCCCTGTCCGGGCGGCGCCACCGGGTGATCACCGCCTTGGCCCTGCGCCGGGGTGACAAGATCTGGGAAAAGGATGTGGTCAGCCAGGTACGGGTGAAACGGCTGTCTGATAGTGAACTGAACGCCTATCTGGCGACCAATGACTGGCAGGGCAAGGCAGGTGGCTATGCCATTCAGGGGCCGGCGGGTGCATTCATTCCTTGGATATCGGGGTCATTTACCGGTATCGTCGGCCTGCCACTGGCCGAAACAGCCGGGCTTTTGCAGGCGGCGGGATATCCGCTGTATCGGGGGAATACATGAAGGGTCGTACCATTATTCTTGACCAGTTGAAGGGTCGTGACGCTGCGGCCCTGATGGTTGATGGCAAGCTGGAGGATCTTCTGGTTCAGGGCACCGCCCCGGCCTTGGGCACCATTTACCGTGCCCGTGCCGACCGGCCTGTCAAAGGGCAGGGGGGGATGTTTCTGGCAACCCCCGACGGGTCAGCCTTTTTGCGTCAGGTCAAGGGACTGGCGCCGGGGGCGATGCTGATGGTGCAGGTCACGGGGTATGGTGAACCGGGCAAGGCGATCCCGGTCACCCAGAAGGTGTTGTTCAAAAGCCGCTATGCGATTGTCACGCCGCTGGCCCCCGGCCTGAACATATCCCGGTCAATCCGGGACGAAGATGAACGTGACCGCCTGTTGGAAATTGCCCACAATGAAATGGCTGACAGTGCATTTGGCCTGATCCTGCGTTCGTCCTGTGCGGGTGGCGACGCGGATGAAATTGCCGAAGATGTGGCAAACACCGCCGCATTGGCCCGTCAGGTGATGCAGGATGATGGCACCGCGCCCGAAAAGCTGATTGATGGCGATGGTCCGCATCTGCTGGCCTGGCGCGAATGGAGCGATCCGGCCGAGGTTGTGACCGAACCGGATGGGTTCGAGAAACACGGCGTTCTGGACGCGCTGGAAACGGCGCAGGGCACCGCAGAGCCCCTTGCAGGGGGTGGGCATATCTATATCGAACCAACCCGTGCTTTGGTGGCGGTTGACGTCAATACCGGCAATGACACGTCGATGGCCGCAGGCCTGCGGGCCAATCTGGCCTGTGCGCGCATTTTGCCACGGGCGTTGCGGGTGCGGGGCTTGGGTGGTCAGATCACCCTGGACCTTGCCCCGATGCCCAAAAAGGACCGGCGCGCCTTTGAAACCGCGCTGCGGGCCGCGTTCAGAACCGATAGCGAGGAAACGGCGTTGGTTGGCTGGACCCCGCTGGGCCATTATGAATTGCAACGCAAACGCGGTCGGGTATCGCTGGCCGAGGTTCTGTGATGGGCTGCCCGATCTGCGATGGAGAAAGCGTGCCTGACTATCGCCCGTTCTGCTCGCGCCGATGTGCCGATCTGGACCTTGGAAACTGGCTGACCGGGCGCTATTCGGCACCATCAGACGACCTTGAAGACACAAGCGAGCCACCGCTTGCACCGAGCAACCCCAACCCCAAACTGCATTGAGTGTTTCAAGGCGAAAAAGGCTCTGGACACCCGCGCCCACAGCGCCTAAAACGCGCCCACCCAGAGGCGTCAGCCTTACCCGTGCCCGGGTAGCTCAGGGGTAGAGCAGTGGATTGAAAATCCTCGTGTCGGTGGTTCGATTCCGCCCCCGGGCACCACCGTCACCCGTCAGATATAGACATAACCTTTCAGGTGACTCACTTATTACACGTTTTCAGTAGCTTAACGCGACATGAAACGACATAAGTGTAACTCGGCGGACCTTCTG
>DAOUPC010000117.1 GCA_030626365.1 Paracoccaceae bacterium | reverse complement strand
GTGCATCTGATTGGTATGTAATGCATTTTTCGCGCCATGGTGGGTTTGGCTATTGGGATGCAGGCCCCCACCCGGGCGGGGGCTGGCATTTCTTCAAACCACATGGGGCGTTTTTGGCACCCCTTACCGGGGTGTGCCCGGAATTTTCCTGAAAAACGTTTGTGCTGTGGCTTGTGGCGCTTGTTCTTGGTTCGTTGGCGTCCTACCACAGGGACATGAGAATTCTTTTTCTGGGCGATGTGATGGGGCGCGCCGGGCGCGCCGCTGTCACCGAACACCTGCCACGTCTGCGCAAGGACTGGCGGTTGGATTTCGTTGTGATCAACGGTGAAAATGCCACCAGCGGCATGGGGTTGAACTCTGCCCACGCCAAGGCCCTGCTTGAGGCGGGGGCAGATTGCCTGACCTTGGGCGATCATGCGTTTGATCAAAAGGACATGATGCAGTTCGTTGAAACCGAACCACGCATCCTGCGCCCGATCAACTATGCCAAGAGCGCCCCGGGCAAGGGGTTTCGCCTGTTCAATGCCCCCGGAGGGCGCAAGGTTCTGGTGGCGCAGGTGCTGGGGCAGGTGTTCATGAAACGCCCCTTTGATGATCCGTTTTCGGCCATTGAACCGGTCCTGAAATCGCACCCGCGCGGCGGGTTGGCGCAGGCGATAATTGTCGACATCCATTGCGAGGCCACCTCGGAAAAAATGGCGATGGGGCACTATTGCGACGGGCGGGCCAGCCTGGTGGTCGGCACGCACACCCATGTGCCCACGGCGGATGCGCAGATTCTGAGCGGTGGCACCGGTTATCTGTCCGATGCGGGCATGTGCGGCGACTACAATTCGGTGATCGGCATGGACAAGGCCGAACCGATGCGCCGTTTCATCACCGGCATGCCCAAGGCGCGCTTTACCCCGGCATTGGGCGAGGCGACGCTGTCGGGGGTATTCGTGGATACGGATGACCGTACCGGGGCAGCACGTCAGGTGCGGATGATCCGGGTTGGCGGGCGGTTGGAGCAGGCCGCACCGTGAAGCACCAGACCCTGTTTCATTACTGGGTTTTGCTGATCATTGGGGCCAGTTGGGGCTTTACGGTTCCGCTGGGCAAGATCGCCGTCAGTACCGGGCATGGTCAGTTCGGCCTGATATTTTGGCAACTGGTCATCGGCGCGGTGCTGCTGGGCGGGCTGATCTTTGTGCGTGGGCGCGGTCTGACGCTGAACTGGCGCAGGTTGGGGGTGTTTGTGCTGATTGCGATGATTGGCAGCATCCTTCCGGGCAGTGCCAGTTATCAGGCCATTGCGCACCTGCCGGCGGGGGTGGTTTCGATCCTGCTGTCGCTGATCCCGATGATTGCCTTTCCGATTGCGCTGGTTTTGGGGATGGAACGCTTTGATTTGCGCCGGTTTGTCGGGCTTATGGCCGGTCTGTGTGGTGTTCTGGTGCTGGTACTGCCCAAGGCCAGCCTGCCGGACGGTGCGATGCTGATCTGGGTGGCGCTGGCGGTGGTGGCCCCGGTTTGTTACGCGTTCGAGGGCAATTTTGTCGCTAAATGGGGGATTGCCGGGATGACCCCGGTGCAGGCGCTGTTCGGGGCCTCGGCGGTGGGGGCGCTGATCATGCTGCCGGTGGCGATAGGGACGGGACAGTTCATCAGCCCGTTTCGGGTCTGGGCGGCCCCGGAATGGGCGCTGGTGGTGTCTTCGGTGATCCATGCGGTGGTTTATGCCGGATATGTCTGGCTGGTGGGGCGGGCCGGGTCGGTGTTTGCGGTGCAGGTCAGCTATCTGGTGACGGGGTTTGGCGTGGCCTGGGCCATGGCGCTGCTGGGGGAAAGTTATTCGCGTTATATCTGGGCGGCACTGGCGCTGGTGCTGATGGGTGTCTTTCTGGTTCAGCCGCGCAGGCAGGATACCCTTGCCCCGGGCGCGTCGATCGGGGACACTGGGGACAAGGCATCCGATCCTTCCGTCTAGCGAGTATTATCAAAGACAAGATCATGCATTTGTTCCAGCTTTCCGACACCGGTAGTGCCCTGCTGACGCTGTTCATTGTCGCGGCAATGTTCGTCCTGTTCCTGCGCGAGACATTTCCGACCGAAGTTGTCGCCATCACCGGTGTCGCGGTGATGCTGGCCAGCGGGGTTCTGCCATACGAGGCCGCCTTGCCGGTGCTGGCCAACCCTGCGCCGTGGACCATTGCGGCGATGTTCATCATCATGGGCGCATTGGTGCGCACCGGCGCGCTGGATGCGTTTACCTCTCTGGCGCAGAAACAGGCGGCGGTGAACCCACGGATCGCCATTGCGTTGCTGATGGGGTTTGTGGTGCTGGCCTCGGCTGTGGTGTCGAATACGCCGGTGGTGGTGGTGATGATCCCGGTGTTTATCCAACTGGCGCGCACCCTGAACATAACCGCCAGCAAGATGTTGATTCCGTTGTCTTATGCCGCAATCATGGGCGGCACGCTGACCCTGATCGGCACCTCGACCAACCTGTTGGTTGATGGGGTGGCACGCGCACAGGGCCTGGCCGCGTTCACCATATTCGAGGTCACGCCACTGGGCCTGGCGATTGTCGCCTGGGGTATGATCTATTTGCGGTTCATCGCGCCACGCCTGCTGCCGGACCGCGACAGCATGGCGACGCTTTTGTCCGACAAATCAAAGATGAAATTCTTTACCGAGGCGGTGATCCCCCCCGACAGCAACCTGATTGGCCGCGAGGTTCTGGGTGTGCAGCTGTTCAAACGTGAAGGTGTGCGCCTGATTGACGTGATCCGGGGTGATCTGTCGCTGCGGCGTGCCCTGAAGGGGGTTCAGTTGCAGGTTGGCGACCGGGTGGTGCTGCGCACGCGCATGACCGAACTTCTTAGCCTGCAACGCAACAAGGAACTGAAACGGGTGGATCAGGTCTCGGCGGTGGAAACCGCGACGGTCGAGGTTCTGATCACGCCGGGTTGCAAGATGGTTGGCCGCAGCCTTGGGGCGCTGCGCCTTCGGCGGCGCTATGGCGTTTATGTTTTGGCGGTGCATCGGCGCAACCAGAACATTGGCCGTCAACTGGACGATCTGGTTGTGCGGATTGGCGATACCCTGCTGCTTGAGGGCGCACCGGGCGATATTCAGCGGCTGGCGACGGATATGGAAATGGTCGATGTTTCGCGCCCCTCGGTGCGGGCATTTCGGCGTGGGCACGCGCCAATCGTCATTGCGGCGCTTTTCGGAATTGTGGCGCTGGCCGCCCTTGGTGTGGCCCCGATCCTGTTTTTGTCGATTCTGGCGGTGGCGGTGGTGCTGATCACCCGCTGCATTGACGCGGACGAGGCATTTTCCTTTGTTGATGGCCGCCTGCTGGCGCTGATCTTTTCGATGCTGGCAATCGGTGCGGCGCTAGAGTCTTCGGGGGCGGTGCGCCTGATTGTCGATGCCATCGCGCCGGGACTGGGGATGTTACCGCCGTTTCTGGTGATCTGGGCGATTTACCTGCTGACTTCGGTGCTGACCGAACTGGTGTCCAACAATGCCGTTGCCGTGGTGGTCACACCAATTGCCATCGGTCTGGCCCAGGCGATGGGAATCGACCCGCGCCCGTTGGTGGTGGCGGTGATGGTGGCGGCTTCGGCCTCGTTTGCGACGCCGATCGGTTATCAGACCAATATGCTGGTCTATGGGCCGGGGGGCTATCGGTTCACCGATTTCATGCGGGTTGGCATCCCGCTTAACCTGAGTGTGGGCATACTGGCGTCGGTACTGATCCCGTTCATCTGGCCGCTATAGCGCCACGGCGGGGCTGAACGCCGCCATGTTCCGGGCATTTTTTCAAGCCAGATGGGCTATCCTGACCATACGAACCCAAGCCCAAAATTAAAAAAGGTCTCTGATTTCTCAGAGACCTTTTTTAATTGGAGCGGGCGAAGAGATTCGAACTCTCGACCCTAACCTTGGCAAGGTTATGCTCTACCCCTGAGCTACGCCCGCTTCCTTGGGTGAGGCGTCAGATATAAACAACTGGCCGAACCCGCAAGAGGAAAATGGCCCTGTTTGTAAAAAATATGTAAGGGCATGTGCCGGGCCATGTATCGGCCAGCATATGTGCCCGGTCAGCCAAAGTGCCGCCTATCCAGCCATCGGCCAGAACACAAGGATCGCCGGGATGGACACGGCGATCACCAGCACCTCAAGCGGCAGGCCAATGCGCCAGTAATCACCAAACTGATAGCCCCCCGGCCCCAGAATAAGCGTGTTGTTCTTATGCCCGATCGGGGTCAGGAACGCGGCCGATGCCGCCACCGCCACGGCCATCAGGAACGGGTCGGGCGATACCTTTAGGGCATTGGCCATCTGGATGGCGACCGGGGCCGCGACAATGGTGGTGGCGGTGTTGTTCAGCACATCCGACAGGGTCATGGTGACCACCATCAGCACGGTCAGGATGGCCCATGCCGGCAACCCGCGGGTCAGGCTGATCAGTGCCCCTGAAATCAATTCGGTCCCGCCCGAGGTCTCTAACGCGGCCCCCAGCGGGATCATCGACCCCAGCAACACGATCACCGGCCATTCCACGTGGTCATAAATTTCAGCCACCGGCAGGATTTTGGTCAGCACATAGGCCACCACCACCAGCCCCAGCGCCACGGGCAGGTATATCAGCCCGAAACTGGCCGCCGCCACCGCACCGCCAAACAGGCCAATCGCCAGCCAGACCTTTTCGTTGGCCGTGACGTTCAGGCCACGTTCGGCCAGCGGCAGACAGCCCAGCCATTCAATCACGTCCGGCCCGTGCCCCACCGGGCACAGCAGCAGCAGGATATCACCGGCGCGCACCTCGGTCTGGCGCACATGGGTGGTGATGGGGCGCCCCTCGCGTGAGAGGCCCATCAGGACCGTGCTTTGACGCCACGCCAGCCCCAGCGCCTGCGCCGTCTTGCCGGCAATGCGGGCGGTCTCGGGCACGACGACCTCGATCACTTCCAGCCCCTCGCCGGCGGCGGTCAGGTGTTCCTGACGTCGCGCATCCGAGAAATCCAGTGACAATGCGGCGCGAAATTCATCCAGCGCCTCTGGCCCGGCCTCAAGCACCAGCGTGTCACCGGCTTGCACGATTGTGCTGCGTGCGCGCCCATAACGGCGCTTGCCGTCGCGGATCAGGCCAAGGATTGCCACATCGGTCTTTTCCGCCGTTTCGTCCAACTCGCCCAGACGTTTGCCAATCTGTTTTGATTCCTCGGGCACGGTCAGTTCGGCAATATATTCGGCCAGCGCATCCACACCTTGCGCAGAATCCCCCCGGTTGGGGATCAGCCGCCAGCCAAACAGCGCCACGAATATCAGCCCGGCAATCGCCGCAATCCCGCCCACCGGGGCAAAATCGAACATGCCAAACGGCTCTCCCAGGGCCTCGGCGCGGAACGAGGCGATGATGATATTGGGCGGCGTGCCGATCAGTGTGGCCATGCCGCCAAGGATTGTCGCGAAACTAAGCGGCATCAGCGACAGACCGGGCGCGCGCCCCGCCTTGCGTGCGGTCTGAATATCCACCGGCATCAACAGGGCAAGGGCGGCCACGTTGTTCATGAATGCCGACAACAGCGCGCCAATGCCCCCCATCAGGGCAATATGTCCGCCCAGCCCCCGCGCCGAATTGACCAGCGTGCGGGTAATCAGGAACACCGCCCCCGAACGCACCAGCCCGGCGGACACGATCAGCACCAGCGCCACCACCAGTGTTGCGGGGTGGCCAAACCCGGAAAATGCGTCCTTGGTGGGCACAACCCCCAGAACCACGCCGGTCAAAAGCGCCGAGAACGCCACCAGATCGTATCGGAAACGGCCCCACAAAAGCAGTCCGAAAACCGCGCCGAACAGGGAAAACAGGATGATTTGATCTTGTGTCATTGGCGCAGTTTACCCAAGTGGACGGTCCCGGCAACCGCTGATCGGCATGGTGCGGCTTGAACACCTGCCGTGTGCCGGTCTATATGGGCGCCAGTCACCAGATAACCAGCAGGGATTGCACAATGGCAGGCCATTCAAAATGGGCGAATATTCAGCACCGAAAAGGGCGCCAGGACGCTGTGCGCTCCAAGCTATTTTCGAAATTGGCCAAGGAAATCACCGTCGCCGCCAAGATGGGCGACCCTGACCCCGACAAGAACCCGCGCCTGCGCATGGCGGTCAAAGAAGGCAAAAGCCAGTCGTTGCCCAAGGACGTGATCGACCGCGCCATCAAGAAAAGCCAGGTGGGCGAGGGCGACGATTACGAGGAAATCCGCTATGAGGGCTATGGCCCGAACGGCGTGGCGGTGATTGTCGAGGCAATGACCGACAACCGCAATCGCACCGCGTCAACCGTGCGCTCCACCTTTTCCAAGAACGGCGGAAATCTGGGCGAAACCGGCAGCGTCGCCTTTATGTTCGAGCGCAAGGGATCGGTCAGCTATCCGGTTGGGGCCGGGGATGCAGACACGGTGATGGATGCCGCAATCGAGGCCGGCGCCGAGGATGTCGAAAGTTCCGAGGAAGGGCATGTGATCTGGTGCGCCGATACGGACCTGAACGAGGTTTCCAATGCGCTTGAGGCGGATCTGGGCGAAAGCGAAAGCACCAAACTGGTCTGGCGTCCGACCATCTCAACCGAAATGGACCTTGTGGGCATGGAAAAGCTGATGAAGCTGATCGATGCGCTTGAGGACGACGATGATGTTCAGCGCGTGACCAGCAACTTTGAGGCTTCGGACGAAGTGATGTCGCAGTTGTAAGGTGGTAAGTCCGCCTTGATCGAGGCCCTGAAAACCCACGTGATCTGAAGAAATGCCGTAATGTGGGGGTCTGCCCGGTTGGCCGTTGCGTTCACCCGCCGACCAACACCTTGGCCGCCGACCTACGCACCGCATCGGTGATCGGTGCCAGGGCCGGGGCCATGATCCGGCTGACCTGCCAGGTCAGTGGCACCGCAAGCGGGGCGTTGGCCCGTAACGGCACCAGACGGCCATTTCGGATATGTCCGCGCACCAATGGTTCGGGGTTCATGCCCCAGCCCATCCCGGCGCGGGCCGCCTCGATAAATGCTTGTGCCGAGGGCAGGAAATGGGTGGGCGGTGACAGGCGTTGGCCAAAGTGTTCGCGGATCCAGTCCCTTTGCAGCGCGTCCTTGGCATTGAACGTCAGGCATGGCGCGCTTTGCAGGGCGGTTGCGTTGACCCCGCCCCCAAACCAGCGCGCGATAAAATCGGGGCTGGCTGTGGCGATATAATGCAATGACCCCAGTTGGATGGCGTCACATCCCGTGACCGGTTTGCCAAGGGATGTGATGGCGGCGCTGACCTCGCCCCGCTTTAACCACTCGGCGCTGTGGTCCTGATCGTCGATCACCAGATCGAACAACACATCCTCGACCATCGCCATTGCCGCGACAAACCAGGTTGCCAGGCTGTCGGCATTGACCGCAATCCGCAACCGTGTCGGTCCGCTGTTGTTGCCAAGCGCCAGATCGCGGCTTAGCTGCCCCTCAAGCAACCCGATATCCTCGGCGTGCTTGGCCAGTCGCAGGCCGGCCTTTGTGCCGGTGCAGGGGGAACCGCGATTGATCAGTGAGGTGCCGATCCGGTCCTCAAGCGCCTTGATCCGTTGCGAGATGGCCGAAGGCGTGACCGAAAGATCGCTGGCCGCTGCCTCAAAACTGCCACGGCGCAGGACGCTGGCAAGGGCGGACAGGTGGTGGGTTTCGAATTGCATTAGATGCGCTTACCTTAGCTTATCATATTTAACTGGATTACGCCGGGGCGGGGCCTTAGTCAAACCCTGTCATTTGCGGAAAGGTGATCTATGACATCCACATTCATGCCCGGTTTTGCCCTTGGGTTCAGCCTGATTCTGGCCATTGGGGCGCAGAATGCCTTTGTGTTGCGCCAGGGGGTGCGGGGGGAACACCTGTTCTGGGTCTGCCTGACCTGTGCGCTGTCTGATGCGGTGCTGATTGCGGCGGGGGTTGCCGGATTCGGGGCGCTGGCGCTGGCGGTTCC
>DAOUPC010000195.1 GCA_030626365.1 Paracoccaceae bacterium | reverse complement strand
TATGACGTGGGCAAAGTGGACGGAATTCTGGGGGCCCGTACGCGGTTGGCCATACAGGCCGAACAGACGCGTCTGGGCCTGCCTGCCGATGCCTGGCCGACGGCGGACCTGTTGTCACGGCTTTAGGGTTTGCGCCGCTTGGCCCGCAGTGTCGGATCGGCCTTGGTCGGGTCCTCGGGCCAGGGGTGTCTGGGATATTGCGCGCGCATGTCCTTGCGCACGTCCGCGTATGATCCGGCCCAGAACCCCGGCAGATCACGGGTCACCTGAACCGGTCGGCGGGCCGGGGACAGCAAGGTAACCTTCAACGGCACCCCCGCGCTGTGCGGATGCTGGGTAACGCCAAACAATTCCTGCAACCGCAGGGCAATTTCTGGCCCGCCCTCGCCGTATTCGATGGCCACCTTGTGCCCCAGAGGCGTCACAAAGGCAGGCGGGGCCAACCGGTCGATATGTTGCGTCTGTTCCCAACTCAGCGCGCCACGCAGTGCCGGCAACAGATCGAATCGTTTCCAGTCCTGTGCGCTGCGCACCCCTGTCAGCATCGGCAGCAACCAGTCCCCGGCGGTTTCCATCAACCCAAGGTCCGAGAAATCCGGCAGATCAGCGTTAGCGCCTTTTCCCGTGCCCTTTCCTGTACCTTTTCCTGCGGCACGCACCAGTTCGACCCGCGCCGCCAACCGCCGTGCCGCCCCATCGAGCCGCAATCCAAGGTCACGCACCCCATCCAGCATGGCGCGGGCAATGGCCTCGGGTGGTGCGTCTTTCCAAAGGTGGTCTGTCAGAATCAGCGTGCCAAACCGTTCCTGTTGACGTGCAATGACCCGACGGTCGCGCCGGGACCATTCGCACACATCCTGCCAACCGATCTGATCGTCAAACAGCGCCCTTATGTCCGCCTGGCCAATCTGTGCCGCCAGCCGGATACGTGCCTCGCGCGGGTCTCCGTCCAGATCTATCGCCACGATAAAGGGCGCATTGGCCAGATCGTCGCCCAGCGGCATGACCGCCCCCTTGCCACCCGACAGGACAAAGCGCGGGGCCTCGCCCTTGCGGCGTTGCCCGATCCGGTCGGGATAGGCCAGCGCGGCCATGCTGGCAGGGTCAAGGCGGGCAGGGGTGGGGTTGGCCTTGCCGCCCCCCGCCCGGCAGGGGCACGCCCCCGCAGGCGCTTTGTTTCAGAACGAACACGTTCCAGCACACCCCGGTTCACCTCATAGGGGCGGGTGCGGGCGAATTCCTTTGGGTCGCGCAACGCTTTCAGGCGCAGCGACAGATCACAGGGTGCGCCGCGCAGCGGGTCGCGTTCGGCCATCAGCGCGGCCAGCGGCGCGGCGTCCGGCCCGCCAATGGCCAGCATATGCGCCAGACGCGGGTGCAGCGGCAGGCGGGCCAGTGCGCGGCCATGGGCCGTGATCCGCCCCTTTCCATCCAGTGCGCCCAACATTCCCAGCAGGCTGTGTGCCTCGTCCATCGCCCCGGTGGGCGGGGGCGTAAGAAACGCCAACTCACCCGGTGACGCCCCCCATAACGCCAGCTCCAACGCCAGCCCGGTCAGGTCTGCCGCCTCGATCTCGGCCGGCGGGAATGCGCGCTGTGCGCCCTCTTCCCCGCGGGTCCAAAGACGATAACACACCCCGTCGGCCACCCGCCCTGCGCGGCCTGCGCGCTGGGTCGCTTCGGCGTGGGTTACCCGTTCTGTTACCAGCCGGGACATGCCCGAACCGGGGTCAAACCGCGCACGGCGCGCCTGACCTGCATCCACCACCACGCGAATATCTTCGATCGTCAGCGAGGTTTCGGCGATCGATGTGGCCAGCACCACCTTGCGGTTCCCATTGCCCCCCCCGGCCAGCGGTGCAATTGCCGCGCGCTGGGCGGCAAAGGGCAGGGCACCGTAAAGGGGGCGCAGAACGCACGTATCAGGCAACCGGCGCGACAGGGCGGCCTCGGCCCTGCGAATTTCGCCTTCGCCGGGCAGGAACACCAACAGGCCCCCGCCGGTGTTGCGGGTCTCTTGCTCGGCCCGGACGACCAGATCGGCAAGGGCATCATCGCGCCGGGTCTTTGGTGGCAAAGGGCGCTCCAGCCAGCGGGTCTCAACCGCAAAGCTGCGCCCCTGCGAGGTGATCAGCGGGGCCGACATTAGCGCCGCCACCGGGCCGGCATCCAACGTGGCCGACATGGCCACAAGGATAAGATCGTCGCGCAACGCATCCGCCACCTCAAGACACAGCGCCAGCCCCAGATCGGCATTCAGGGAGCGTTCGTGAAATTCGTCAAAGATCACCGCACCAACCCCCGGCAGGTCCGGCTCTGATTGCAGCATCCGTGTCAGGATGCCCTCGGTTACCACCTCTATGCGGGTTGCCTTGCCAACCTTTGCCTCGCCCCGGATGCGATAGCCAACGGTTTGCCCGACCCCTTCGCCAAGGGTCTGCGCCATGCGTTCGGCGGCGGCCCTCGCGGCAAGGCGGCGTGGCTCCAGCATGATGATGCGGCCCTTTGTCAGCCCGGCGTCAAGCAGGGCCAGCGGCACACGCGTGGTCTTGCCGGCACCGGGCGGGGCCTGCAACACGGCGCGGCCCGACTGGCTGAGCGCAGTGATCAGTTCAGGCAGGATGGCATCGATAGGCAGGCGCAGGGTCATCCCCGGCTTATCGCCAAAGCAACCCGCAACGTCCAGCCACAGCGTGCCATTGGCTCTGGACAAATACCCGGCGCGCCCCCCAATGTGCGCCCATGGACGTCATTCAGACAAGCGACAGAATTCTGGCGGGTGACCGCCGGTCACTGGCCCGTGCGATCACCCTTGTGGAAAGCCGCCGCGCTGACCACCGGGCGGCGGCCACTGCCTTGCTGGCGCGACTGGAAACCCATAAACGCCAGGCCCTTCGCATTGGCCTTTCCGGCACGCCGGGGGTGGGCAAATCAACCTTCATCGAAAGCTTCGGCCTGATGCTGACCGGGCAGGACCTGAAGGTGGCGGTGCTGGCTGTTGATCCCAGCTCATCGCGCTCTGGCGGATCAATTCTGGGTGACAAGACGCGGATGGACCATCTTGCCCGTGACCCAAATGCCTTTATCCGCCCCTCGCCCAGCCAGACCCACCTGGGCGGTGTGGCCCGGCGCACCCGCGAGGCGGTCGCGCTTTGCGAGGCGGCAGGATACGATGTCGTGCTGATCGAAACGGTGGGGGTTGGCCAGTCGGAAACCGTTGTGGGCGAAATTTCTGACCTGTTTGTCCTGCTGCTGGCCCCGGCGGGCGGGGATGAATTGCAGGGGGTGAAACGCGGCATCATGGAAATGGCTGACCTGATTCTCATCAACAAGGCGGATGGTGACCTGAAACCAGCAGCCACGCGCACCTGCTCTGACTATTCCGGGGCCTTGCGGCTGATGCGCAAACGCCCCCAGGACCCCTCAGGGTTTCCCAAGGCGATGATGGTGTCTGCGGTACACCAATACGGGCTAAGCAAAGCCTGGGACGATATGCAGTCCCTGATCAGCTGGCGGCGTGAAAACGGCCACTGGGACAGGCGGCGCTCGGATCAGGCCCGCTACTGGTTTGGCGAAGAACTGCGCCATGCGCTTTTGGCCCGGCTGGACG
The DNA here is from genome assembly GCA_030626365.1 of Paracoccaceae bacterium. Taxonomy (GTDB): domain Bacteria; phylum Pseudomonadota; class Alphaproteobacteria; order Rhodobacterales; family Rhodobacteraceae; genus NVQY01. The sequence continues at coordinate 1,941 of DAOUPC010000195.1, read as the reverse complement.
AACCGGCCGTGCAGGCCCGGATTGTGACATTGGGCGATCAGGTGGCCGACGGCACACTTGGCCCGGCTGCGGCGGCACAGACCCTGCTGAGAAAAATGGACCTGACCTGACCTTCTTCTGTTCCAAAATATCCTCGCCGAAGGCATCTCCCGGAACGGGAGACCATCAACCTGCCCCGAACGATCCATAAATACGCCCTTGCCATCTTGACCCGCCCGGCGATTCCACCTAAAGCCACAAAACCAGTTTTACGGGCGCAGCTGTTGGCCGTGCCCTTGTGATTTGGCAAGGCCCATATGCCGCGCCAACAAAAGACGAAGGATGAACACATGTCGCGCCGTTGCGAATTGACCGGAAAAGGCCCGATGTCTGGCAACAATGTCAGCCACGCCAAAAACCGTACCCGCCGCCGGTTCCTGCCGAACCTGAATGATGTGACCCTCCAGTCGGAAACGCTGGGTCGTGGCATCAAGATGCGGATTTCTGCCGCTGCTTTGCGCACTGTTGACCACCGTGGTGGTCTGGACGCGTTCCTGGCCAAGGCCAAGGACGAAGAACTGTCCACAAGTGCGCTAAAAGTGAAGAAAGAGATCGCCAAGGCTGCCGCTGCTTCGGCCTGATCTGGCGTTACTTTCAACTGTTACCCGACAACCCCGTACATCCTGTGCGGGGTTTTCGCATTTGCACTTGCAGAAGGCGCGTGCGGGGTTCAGAACGCTGCGTGAAATGAAGACACTGTTGCGTACATATCTGGCTGTCACATTGGCGCTGATGCTGGCCCTGACCGGGCAAAGCATGGCTGTGGCGCGTGGTACTACCTCTGGCCCTTCGGGGCAGATGGTGCTGTGTACCGGTACGGGCCCGGTGTCGGTCCATATCGATGAAACCGACACCCCCACGCCCCCCCCGACATTCTGCCCCGATTGTGCGCTGAACCTTCTGGCGGTTGTTGCCCTGCCCGATATGATGGCTCTTCCGGCCATCTTCAGGGTGGCCGTTTCGCGCCCCCCCGTGGCGCATGTTCACGGGGTGAAAATACGCACCCTTGCCCTGGCCCGTGCGCCCCCTCGTGTTGTCTGATGAAATAAACAAAACAATATCAGATAATTACACGAGAATAAGGAGAGACATCATGTCTTTCAAATCCACAATGCTTGCGGGCGTCGCCGCCCTGTCCCTTGCCACATCCGCCTTTGCTGGCGACATGATGATGGTCCATGATCCCTATGCGCGCAGTTCGACGTCGAAATCGACCTCTGGCGCGGCATTCATGGTGCTTAAAAACATGGGTGCCGAGGATGACCGCCTGATCGCGGCCCGGTCGGACATTGCCAAAAAGGTTGAACTGCACACCCATAAGGAAGACGCCAACGGGGTGATGAAGATGATGCAGATCCAGGGCGGCATCGCGGTCCCTGCGGGCGGCGAACACATGCTGATGCGTGGGGGCGACCATGTGATGTTCATGGGGCTGACCCAAGGGCTGGAACAGGGCGACATGATTTCCCTGACACTGACCTTTGAAAAAGCCGGAGACATGACCATCGAAGTGCCCGTGGACCTGGCCCGCAAACCGGGCGAACACATGCACGGCATGAAACACAAATCCGGGGACTAATGGCCCCTGTTTATACACTGAAAACCTATAACCCGGCGCGCCTTGGCGCCGGGATTCCAGCAGATCGCCCAATCCGGTCAGGATGATCTGCACCCTCTGGCGGGGGTAATCCGCTGACCTGGATGCGCGCCACACCTTAAGCAAAACCGAAACTGCCAATTCCTGTTGTCAAAACCCGGCGGGTTGCTCTTGCGGGTCTACGTATTGGCGTGGCTGATAGGTGAATGGCCAGATACCCCAGACAGATGCCCCAGATTTTGCCAGCCAAACCATATCATGCAAAGACGCCCGTCAGGGCGGGTAGGCCCGCGCGCCTAAGGGTC
>DAOUPC010000007.1 GCA_030626365.1 Paracoccaceae bacterium | reverse complement strand
GACGTTGTCCGCCCCCAGATATCCGGCTGTGGCAAACACAAAACCAAGCGGCACGGCACCGCAGGCCAGCGACGCAACATCGCGCGGAAATGACATGCGGGTCAGTCCGGCCAGAAAAGATACGGTTTCCGGCAGCACCGGCAACCACCGCGACCCCGCCACCAGCCAACCACCCCAGCGATCAAACAATTCGCCCGCCTGCTGCATCCCCGCGGCCCCGGCAAGGCGTTCGGCGGTATGGCGCGGAATTGCCCGACAGATGCCATAGCCAAGCAACCCCGCCAGCATTGAACCGCTGGCGGCAATCGCCCCGCCAATCAGCGGACCATAGATGATACCCAATGCGGTCATGACTGCCGATGCGGGCACCGGCAATGCGATGTCGGATACAATAAGCCCGATACCGGCAATCCAGGCCCAGTCACCGAATTCCTGCATGAAACCGGCGGCCCCCTTTTGCGACAGGCTCGCCTCTAGTTGTTCACCCCAGATAAGAAACGGAATCACGCTGATTGCGGCGACCAGCAGAATAAGCAAAAACAGGCGCAGCATTTGGCGGGTTACTCGATGATCAGTTTCTTGGCGCTCCGCTCGGCCGGTTCCTCGATATGGGGTTCCCGGCCTCCGCGCAGGATGGTGTTTCCTTCAAACAGGGTCCGCTGGTCAATTGCTGGCGGGTTCAGCCAATCCTGTTCGTCCATCTGCCCCGATTGCCCGTAAGCATCCAGTGCGTTCTGATAACAGACCTTGTGAACAATTTCCTTTGAGATACCGCTTTCCAGCGCAAGATGGGCGGTTTTGGCGACACCAAGACAGTCGGAAATGCCCCAGTCGCAGGCACTGTCGACGATGATCCTCTCGCCGCCATATTGCTTGAGCAGTTCAACCATCCGGACATTGCCCATCTTGGTTGAGGGATAGATCGTGAACCCGGCCCAATAGCCCCGTTGCAGGGTCTCGGCGGCGGTTTCTTCGTTGTTGTGATCGATGATGACCATGCTTGGGTCAATCCCGTGTTCTTCGCAAACATCCATCGACCGCGTTGTGCCGCGTTTCTTGTCGCGGTGCGGGGTGTGAATCATCACCGGCAGGTTCAGTTCCTTGGCCAGTTCCAGTTGCAGGCGGAAATATTTATCCTCAAGCGGGGTCTGTTCGTCATAACCGATTTCACCAATCGCCACGACGCCCTCTTTTAGGGCGAACCGGGGCAGCCATTCCATTACCCCTTCGGCCAGTTCTTCGTTGTTGGCCTCTTTCGAATTCAGGCCGACCGTACAGTAATGCCGGATGCCGAATTGCCCGGCGCGAAACCGTTCGAACCCGACGATAGAGGACAGGTAATCCACATAGGTGCCGACAAATGTGCGCGGCTGTCCCAGCCAGAACGCCGGTTCAATCACCGCGACAACCCCGGCTTCGGCCATTGCCTGATAATCGTCGGTGGTGCGTGAAATCATATGCGCGTGGGGGTCGATCAACATCATTGCAGGGCCTCCTCTGTCAAATTTCCGTCGCTGATCGCGGCGTCAAGGTCGGCCTTGACCGATGGATCGTGACGATAGGGTGCAACCGAAATCCAGTGTTCGGGCGCAAGCGGGCGTCCGGCGGCCCATCGTTCCTTGGCAAAATCCACCAAAATCCGCGCCAGTTCGGGGTTTGCGCGTTCCTTAAGCCCGACAACCGGGGCCAGCGCCACATTGATAAACAGTGACTTCAGGATCATGTGGTTCCAGCGGTGTTGATCGAACACGTCGCGCGCAAATGGATTGCGATGGGCGATTGCCTCGAACACCGGCACCAGATTGGAGCGCAGCCCCTCGCCAACCTCGAAATCCAGCGCCTCGGGGGCAGGGTACAGGGGCAATCCGCGATAAAGCGCGATCATTTCGGCGGCATCAGACGTGCGGCGCAAATCCTTGAATATCTCGGCAAAGGGGCGCGCGCCTTTGAACCGCAACAGGCCAAGAACCCGCGCTGCCCCGTCAATGCTCCACCCGTCGGGTTGCCAGCCGGGCAGGGCGCTGTCGGCGGCTTTCATATCCTGTGAGGACAAGATCAGATCGGCCTTGCCCAGACGTCTTGGGGCCAATCCGAGGAATATATGAAGATCGCGTTCCTTGATGCTGAGTGACAGCAGATCCAACTGTTGCGCAAACCATGGTGCGCCATCTTTGGACTGGGCCAGAACCCAACGTTCAAGTAATTGCTCTGGTGTTTCCGACACTGTATTTCCCCCACCGAATTGTTGTCTCAGCATAGCCGCTCCAAACTGCAAAGGGCTAGGGTATATCGAAAAAATCTATATATATCAGTCAATCTGTCGCGCGGGATGCTGCCAAAGCGTTCAAAAACTTTGATTGTCGGGCCGTCGCCCCATAACATCATTCTGACAAATAGTTTGGGATCGAAAAATGCAGAAAACTCTGGTTATCTTGGCTGTTGGTTTATCCCCGGATTTGCTGGGCGAACACACCCCGCATCTGTGCAATCTTGTTGCGCGCGGCGCGATGAGACACCTCAACACCGTGACGCCTGCGGTGACCTGCTCTGTTCAATCGACCTTGCTGACCGGGTTGGCACCTTCGGGGCACGGCGCGGTGGCCAATGGCTGGTATTTCCGCGACCTGTCCGAAGTGCTGCTGTGGCGTCAGCCCAACCAGCTTGTTGGCGGGGAAAAGATATGGGATGCGGCCAAGGCCCGGAACCCGGATTTCACCTGCGCCAAGATGTTTTGGTGGTACAATATGTATTCAAGCGCGGATTATTCGGCCACGCCGCGCCCGATGTACCCGGCGGACGGGCGCAAGATACCGGACCATTATGCGCACCCGCCCGAATTGCATGACGAACTGGATGCCAAACTGGGGCCGTTTCCGTTGTTCAAATTCTGGGGGCCGGTTGCTGATATCACCTCGACCAACTGGATCGTGCAATCGACCCTGCATGTGATGGAGACGCGTTCGCCGACACTGACGCTGACCTATCTGCCGCATCTGGATTACAACCTGCAACGCCTTGGCCCCGATTTGGCACATCCCCGGTTGCAACAGGATCTTCGTGAACTTGATGCGGCCTGTGGTGAACTGATCGAGGCGGCAGATCGCACCGGACACCGGATTGTTGTGGTGTCCGAATACGGGATCACACGGGCCACTGACGCGGTTCATATCAACCGTGCGCTGCGCCGCGAGGGGCTGATCAGCGTCCGCCCCGAGGAATTTGGCCGCGAAATTCTGGACACCGGCGCATCGGAAGCCTTTGCCGTGGCCGATCATCAGATTGCCCATATCTATGTCAAAAACCCCGACCGGATTAACGAGGTTTCTGCCCTTGTCCAGTCACTGGACGGGGTCGAAAGCGTCTGGGGGGCTGATGGCAAGCGCGCCAATGGTCTGGATCATCCACGATCCGGTGAACTGGTGGCAATTGCCCAGGCCGACCGGTGGTTCAGCTATTATTACTGGCTGGATGATGCCAAGGCACCGGATTTCGCCCGTACTGTCGATATTCATCGCAAGCCGGGGTATGATCCGGTTGAACTTTTTGTTGACCCGGAACTGGGTTTTCCAAAGCTTTCCGCCGGGTGGAAACTGGCCAAACGCAAGTTGGGGCAACGACAGTTGATGGACATCATTTCGCTAAAGGATACAGGTCTGGTAAAGGGCACGCACGGGCGGATTACCGATGACCCGGATGCCGGCCCCTTGGTGATATCATCCGAGGCCGGGTTGCTGCCCGAGGGGGCCATAGAGGCGGTGGATTTCAAGGCGCTGGTTCTGGATCACCTGTTTTCAGGTTCCTGAAACCACCCGCTGTAACACCAGCGTCAGGGCAAACCCCGCAACCGCCAGCAGCGCCAGCGTGACCTGCCCAGAGGCGGCAATCAAAACGCCATCATAAAGCGAAATACCGGCAATCATGGTGACCACGGCCTTTGGGATGTCGCCCTTGTTGCGCCGCATCAGCAACCGCAGGGCCGCCAGCACAACCACCAGAAATCCGACCCAGATGGCCAGCGCTGCGGGGGCTTGTACCGACTGTGCCGACTGCACCAGCGCATAGATCAGCGGCAATGCCAGCACCGCCAACGGCCATGCCCGATCCAGTCGGTCATAGGCTTCCTGTTTGGCGGCATAGGTCAGCCCGATGATATAGGCCAGCAATCCAACCGCCCCCAGCAGCACGGAACCGGTGATATGACCAACCGCGGCAGCGGCCAGAACATAGCAAAAGAACCGGGTAATTCCCATGATGACCGGGCCAAGGGCCGTTCGTTTGTGCAGCCAGTCGTAAACAACAACCGCAATGGCAAGCCCGATACCGGCAAAGCCGGCGGTGTTGCCCAGTGAAAAGGCCAGCAAAATACCCACGAGCAACAAGACAAACCCGACGGCAAACACCGTGCGCACCCCGATTTCCCCCATCGGGATCGGGCGGTTGGCCCGTTCGCGCGCGTCGATTTCGGCATCAAACGCATCGTTCAGCCACATGCCGCCGATATAAAACAAAGACAGGGACAGGGCGACGACAAGAAAGTCCATAAGCACCACCTGACCGGCCAGAACCGACCCCGCAAGCGCATTGGTCCAGACCGTGGGTAAATTTGATACCCGGCCAAGTTTCAGAATGGTCTGCAAGGTCATTTCTGCAATCTTTCCCGTACCCAGTTAAGTTCACGCACAATATCTATATCCACACTTTGGCCGCGCGTGGCACCGGGCAGGACGTCCCAGGTGTAGGTCTCTACCTCAAGATGCGGTGAAATCGGATCAACCTTGTGTAAGGCCAGTATCTGTTCAAGAAAATCCCGTGTGGAAGAGAACGCGCCCAGATCGTCCAGATAGATCGGCACGTGAAAATGTACGCGCCATTCTTCGCCGTCACTGTCCGCCCCCAGCGCCAGGGCGTCGGGCAGATCAGAGTGGACTTTCAGCCCGTCACGGGTGTTGCGCACGACCTGATGCAGGTATGTCGGTTCGTCGAATTCCGCCAATGCCGTGCGTTCGTTTTCGCCCACGTCGGGAATGCGCAACGCGGCGCTTAGTTGCAGCTTGTGAACCGGAATTCCGGCTTTGCGCAGGGCGGCGATGCTGGCGGCCGGGTCTTCGTATTCAACGGCGGCATGGCAGACATCATAACACAGGCCCAGGTGTTCCGGCAGCGCGGATTTTGCCCCGGCCTGTGTCAGACCGGTCAGATTGGCAAGGCGTGCAATGGCGGTGGGGCTGAATAGATAGGTCTCGAAAAAGGCGATCGTTTCGGAAATGGTTTCCAGGAAACAGAATGGCTCTGGCTCGATCGCCAGTGCAATGTGCGCGCCGGTCTGTGCCCTTAGCCTGACCATATGCGCGACGGACAACAGATAGTTTTCGGCCATTTCTGCCTCGCCACCTTTGGCCAGAGGTTTAAAGGTGCCGGGCACGGTGCTGAGGCTGATCATTTTGCCGGGCGGGGCGATATACGCCATCAGATCCGCCAGTTCGTTGGTATATCGCACCCGTTCGGCCGTGCGCCAATCGGGTTGGTACACATCTTCCTTGACCCGTGTTCCGTGGAACCGGCCATAGGGAAATCCGTTGACCGTGACGGCAAGGTAATCATGTTCGGCCATCAATGCCTTGAGTTCGCTCCGCTTTTCCGGGTCAGACAGATCGGTCAGTGCCTCGCCCGAGAAGCGCAAACCAACCGCGAAAGGCGCGTCCGGGCACAGGGCGGCCTTTACATCGGCCACCGGGCCACGCAGTGCGGCCTTTACTTCGTTCCAGGTCTGGGTTGGGTGAATGTTCAGGCAATAGGTAAGGTGGCCGCCCTGATCGTCGAGTTTCATTCAGCCTCTTTCCCGATTGCGCAGCCAATCCATCGCCTTGCGCATCAGCGCGGTATCGATCTGGTGTACCTCGACGCCAACCCCGACTTCTTTAAGCAGGGTGATGGTCAGTTCACCGCCCAGATGCTCTTGAAATTCGCGTAGCCCGACCAGAATTGAAAGTTCGCCCTGGGCATCGGTGCTTTCCAGTGCCGGGTGCCAGATGCGAAACCCAAGGGTTTCCAGCAGAACCACGATCCGTTCATCTTCGCCCTTGGCCAACAGCCCGGCCAGCACCGAATAACACACGTCCAAGGCCATGCCGATGGCCACTGCTTCGCCGTGGCGCATGTGGTGATTGGTCAATGCCTCAAGCTTGTGCGCTGACCAGTGACCGAAATCCAGTGGCCGGGCCGAGCCCATTTCAAACGGATCGCCACCATGGGCGATCTGGTGCATGTGCAATTCGGCCGACCGGCGCACCATGTATTCTTCGGCCTCTGGTTCAAACGAGGCCAGCTTTTCGGCGTTTTCTTCCAGCCAGTGATAGAAATCCCGGTCGCGGATCAGGGCAACCTTGATTGCCTCGGAAATGCCGGCGATGCGTTCGCGTTGCGGCAGCGTATTAAGAAAGTCAAAGTCGTTCAGCACGGCCCAGGGTGGGGAAAAGGTGCCAATATAGTTCTTTAACCCTTTGAAGTTGATCGCGTTTTTCACCCCAACCCCGGAATCATTTTGGGACAGGACCGTGGTGGGGATACGGATGTGTCGCACGCCCCGATGTGCGATTGCCGCCACCAATCCGACGGCGTCCAGAACGGCACCGCCACCAATGGCAATCACATAAGAATGACGGTCGATGGCATGGGCATGGATGGCGTCCTGCATGCGTTCGATATAGGCCAGATCGCGTTTCACCATTTCCCCGCCGGGGATACGCATGATCGGGGCAATCAGTTCCAACTGCCCGGCGTGGGCCGTGAAATAGTCGGCGATGGTGTTATCCAGATCGGGCAGGGCCTGGGTCAGGCCTTCGTCGACAATGAACAGGCACCGGTGCCGTTTTGTCGTGTCATCGCGCGCAACGACGTTGGCGAACAGCGGGTTCTCGGGGCGAAACAGGCCGCGCATAAAGGCCACAGGATATTGGTACGGGACAGAAAATCGCTGCCAGGTCAGATTGTCCTCGGGGACATCCACGTCGTGTTGTGTGGCATTTGTTTCCATTGTTTCCCCCGTGGTGCGCGTGATGTGCGGCCCTTGCTTGACCTTTGGATAAGCAACAGCTTAGTTGGTGATGTTGCGATACTCAACCTTGGTGAAAGAGCTGCGAATGCGGATTGTTTCTGCGATTTTTTGTGCCCTCATGATCTTGTTCACGGCTGTGCAGTACAACGACCCTGACGCGCTTTACTGGATTGTGATTTATGGTTCGGGGGCCTTGTGGTGCGGTTTGGCAGCCTTCAGGCCATCGGTGTTTTCCAGCCCTGTTTGGCGGGGTCTTTTGCTGATTACGCTGGTTTTGATGGCCGCCGGTGTGGCCTGGCATTGGCCGCGAACCCCCGGCTTTTGGAATCAAGAGGTGTGGTGGGTCACGGAAACCGCGCGCGAGGGCATGGGCATGATGATTGCCCTGATCGCAATAATCATTGCGTGGATTGCCGCACGAAAAGGCATTTCTGCCGCCTGACCTGCATTTTTCAACGTATACTGGGATGGGTTTGCCGCGCTTTTGCTGATCGCCAGGATTCTCGCCCGGATGCTGATCATGGATCATTCCAGTAATTCCGGCTGAACAAGGTCGCCAAAGTTTTGATGAAGCTCTTCGATTTCCGATAGCCTGGCCCACGCAGGATCGCCCAGTTCAAGCACCGTTGACGAACACAGGAAATTCAGGATGGCCAACCCCGAAACGTAGGAATCAAAAAAACCGGCCCCCTGATTGTGACAAACCAGCGTCACATTCGCCAGTTGCGTGGTTTTGTCGGCGGTGTCATCGGCGACAAGCACAGATGAGGCCCCGCGCGTGCTGGCGGTTTCCAGAATCTGGCGCAACGCATAGTGGCGACGGCGAAAGCCAACGGCAAGTATGGCGTCGCTTTCGTCAAGACCGCTAAGCTGTTCGGCAATCGACAGGCCGCCGGCACCGATCAGGCGGACATCGGGCCTGATCGAGTTCAGAACCATATAGGCATAGGCGGCAAGCGAGTAACTGTTTCTAAAACCGACAACCAGTACCCGCCGCGCACGGGACAGGATTTCCACCGCCTGATCGATGTCATGCGACGGGATTGCTTCGGTTGTCAGGGTCAGGTTTCGGATGTCATTGGCAACATGGCGCCCCAGGTTTCCGTGATCCCTAAGGGGGTTGGTCAACTCTGAAAGGGCTTCTAATGGCGACCCCCATGGCCCTGACTGCAACACCTGCCGGCGGGCCTGAATAAACCCGTCATAACCAAGCTTTTGAAAGAACCGCGCAGCAGAGGCCTTGGACACACCCGCCTCTAGCGCCAGTTCGGTTGCTGAATACCGCACCAGGTCGCCCCGGCTTTTGATTACTGCATCGGCCAGCCGGCGTTCTGCGGGGGTAAAGGTGTCATAGCTGCTTAAAACCCGCTGCTCGAGGCTGGAACCCTGATCGGCGCTTTTCATCGTCCTGTTCCCGTCATTGTGCCCCGAAAAAGGGGTGCCGGTAATGAAACAAAATTTGCAAAAATGTTTGACTCCTCCTTCTGCATCATCCTTACTAAGCGTGATAATGCCACTATTACCATGTAAAAAAAAGAAAAAAGTAGAATCGCAGTGAAAAAAAAGTTCCAGCAAAGCGACGGAAGTGCCGTTCTTATCGGTGACCGGATGTGGAAATTTGCGGTTCGGCTGAATTGGCTGGTCGAGCGGATCTGCGCGGTTCTTGTGGCCGTTCTGGTGGTCGATATCTGGTTTGGCATCGTCGCGCGTTATTTTCTGGAACTGGGCATTACCTGGACCGAGGAACTGGCGCGCTATATCATGATCTGGGCGGCCCTTCTGGCGATTTCCTGTGGTGCGCACCGGCGCGAACATATCGGCCTTATCTTTATCCTTAATGCCCTGTCACCGCGCCCCCGGCGTGTTCTGCAAGTGATGATCGATTGTCTGGGAATCGCCTTTTTCCTGTTCCTGCTTGTCTATGGCATCCGCATGACCATCGACGGCACCAGCCAGTTCGCCATGATATTCGGCATGACCATGGTCGTCCCGTTTGCTGCCGTGCCGGTCAGTGCGGGGCTGACGGCGTTACAGATATTTCTGGTGGCCATAAGGTCGCCAAAGTTGCCTGAGCCACCAGAGGTGATGATCGCATGATTGTTGTTGTTGTCATATTTTTCGGCTTCATTCTGGTCGGTGTGCCGATCGGGTACGTTCTGGGCATCGCCGGTATCTCTGGTTTGATCCAGATTGGCGGTGACAATTTCCTTGGCATGGCCGCCAAGCGGTTTTTTGAGGGGCTGAACCTGTTCACCTTCATGGCCATGCCGTTCTTCATTCTGGCCGGGGAAATCATGAACCGCTCTGGTATCACCGGCAGGTTGATCGAATTTGCCGAGTCGCTGGTGGGGTATCTGCGGGGTGGGCTGGCCCATTCCAATATGGTTGCCTCTGTGATGTTTGCCGGCATGACCGGGGCGGCGGTTTCGGATGCGGCCGCGTTTGGCAATACATTGGTGCCGGCGATGGTGAAAAAGGGATATTCGCGCCCGTTTTCCTGTGCGGTCACCGCGGCGGGGTCAATCATCGGGCCAACGATCCCCCCGTCCAACCTGATGGTCATCTATGGGTCGCTGATGGGGGTTTCGATTGCCGGGCTGTTCGCCGCCGGTATTTTGCCGGGCCTTCTGATCGCCCTGATCTGCATGGCGGTCATTGCCGGTCTTGGGCGCCGTCTGGGCCTGCCCAAAAGCGAAAATGGGCCAAGCCTGCGGCGGATCATGGCCGCCTTCCGTTCCAGTTTTCTGGCGATCCTGATGCCGGTCATCATTCTTGGCGGCATATTGTCCGGTATTGTCACGCCGACCGAAGCGGCGGCAATCGCGGTGTTTTACGCCCTTATAGTGGGCGGGTTTATCTATCGTGCCCTCAGCATGAATGACATCCTTGAGATGCTGATCCGCACGGCGCAGATCACCGGGATCGTGTTCCTGATCATCGCGTCGGCGTCGATTCTGGGGTGGTGGATGACCTTTATGCAGATACCACAGGCCATCGCCGCATGGTTCCTGTCGGTATCGGACAACCCCAATGTTATCATCGGGCTTATCCTGCTGCTGCTGCTGCTGGTGGGAATGTTCATGGACATCAACGCCGCGCTGATCATTCTGGCCCCGGTTCTGGCCCCCCTGACCCTGACGATTGGCATGGACCCGGTTCAGGCCGGAATCATGATCGTTCTGGCGCTTAATATTTCCCTTATGACACCGCCGGTCGGGGCCTGCCTGTTTGTGCTTGCTTCGGTTACCGGCGAGCGGATTGAACTGATCAGCAAGGCGCTGATCCCGTTCCTTATCGCTGAGGTCGCAATACTTATCATTGTCGCCTTCTGGCCCGGTCTTACGCTGTTCATCCCGCGTCTGCTGGGACTGTAGCGATACGCAGACAACCAACGCACGAACAACAACAACAGCAACGGAGGATATTATGGAACTTTCAAAGATACTCGTCGCGGCGGGACTTGCCGTCAGTGTCGGCCTTGGGGTGGCCGGACCGGTCAGTGCAGGGGCCGAAAAGGTTCTTAGGCTGGCACATCTCAACAAGAACGATCCGTTTGACAACGCCACTGGCGCTATGGTCACGGTGTTCAAGAACCTGGTTGAATCCGGCACCAACGGATCGGTCAAGGTTGAACTTTTCCCATCAGGGCAACTGGGCAAGGACGCCGAGGTGCTGCAACAGATCAAGGCGGGGGTGGTTCAGTCGGGCATTCATTCGACTGGCGGGATGGCCTCGATCTATCCGCTGATCGGTGCGCTGGACGTGCCGTTTGCCTTTCCCAACATATCCGCCACCTATGCGGTGTTTGACGGGCCCTTTGGTGACCGGTTGGCCGCCAGCATCGGGGACAAGACCGGGCTGCATGTTCTGGGTTTTGGTGACTCTGGCGGGTTCTTCAACTTTACCAACTCTAAACGCCCGATCAAAACGCTGGCGGATTTTGAGGGTATGAAGATCCGCACCATGGGGCTTGATACGCACAAGACGCTGGTCGCATCACTTGGTGGTCAACCCGCCGGGATCGCCTGGTCCGAGGTCTATACGGCGCTTCAGACTGGTGTTGCAGATGGTCAGATGAATCCGGTGCCGATCATCGCCTTTGCCAAGTTCAACGAGGTGCAGAAATACCTGACGCTCTCCAAGCACCTTTTCACCCCTTACGTCTGGGTCATGAACAAGGATTTCTGGGATAGCCTGGATGACAGCGAGAAAGAGGTCGTGGGCTATGCCGCGCGCTCGGCAATCGTTGCCGGTCGCGGTATCAGCCGGATCATTGAGGCATCCGAACGCGGTCTTCCGGCCCTGGCCAAGGACCTGGAAGTGTATTCGCTGCCTGAATCCGAACGCGCCAAGTTCCAGGCTGCGGCCTTGCCCGCCGTCAAGGAGGTGATCATAAGCACCTTCGGTGCCGAGGGTGAAGATATGATGAATGCCTATCTGGCGGCCATCAAGGACGCTGGCAACTGATCCTGCCCGGTGTCCCGAAATAATGCGGAAAGGACCGCGCGGAACCCCGTGCGGTCCTTTCATCCGGGACCATAAAAGTTTAAAAAGTGAATTCCATAAATGAACAGATTGCTTTCAGATCACGGGTTTACCCTTGCCGACAACCCCGGCAGCGCTGGTGCGCAGGACTATGGCCCGGAACAGGCGGCGGTCCTTAATGCTGAGGGTCTGCGGGCCGCCCGCGCCGAGATTTCGTCCTGGCCGGACTATGCGCCGACGCCGTTGATTTCCCTGCCGGGGCTTGCCCGCGCTGCCGGAATCGCGGACCTTTATTACAAGGACGAAGGCGGGCGGTTCGGTCTGGGCAGTTTCAAACCGCTGGGCGGTGCCTATGCGGTGATGCGGGTGATTGGCGCTGAAATTCAGCGGATTACCGGCAAACACATAACCAGCACTGATCTGTTGGCCCGCCGCCATGCTGACATTGTCGCGGGCATCACGGTCTGTGCCGCGACGGACGGCAATCATGGCCGCTCGGTGGCCTGGGGCGCGCGGATGTTCGGCTGTCGTTGCGTGATCTACCTGAACGAGGCCGTGACCCCGGGGCGCGAGGCGGCGATTGCGGCCTATGGGGCCGAAATCCGCCGGGTGCCGGGATCGTTCGATGACGCCGTGCGCGCGGCCAGCGATACCGCGGTGACCGAAGGTTGGCATGTGGTGCCTGACACCGCCGCAGGGGGCAACATCGGGGCATCCGGCGACGTGATGCAGGGATACGCCCTGCTGGCCGACGAGGCGGTCGCGCAATTGCCACCCGCCACCCGGCCCAGCCATCTGTTCGTTCAGGCGGGGGTCGGCGGGTTGGCCGCCGCGGTCTGCGGGCAGTTCTGGCAGGCCTTTGGCGCGGACCGGCCCGTCACCGTGACGGTCGAGCCAACGAATGCCGATTGCTGGAACCGCAGTTTTAGCGCGGGCGCGCCAGTCGTTGTCACCGGCGATATCGACTCGTTGATGGCCGGGCTGTCCTGTGGTGAAATTTCGCCAATTTCCTGGCCCGTCCTGAAGGTCGGTGCGCATGCGTCAATGACCATTCCCGATCAGGCTGCCGCAGACACCATGCGTCTGCTGGCGGATGCTGACACCGGGGACCGGCCTGTGGTCGGTGGCGAATCCGGCGTTGCCGGTCTTGCCGGTTTCCTGCTGGCCAGTCAGGACACGGATGCGCGTGCGCGTCTGGGGCTTGATGAAACCAGCATCGTGGTGGTGGTCGGTTCAGAAGGTGACACCGACCCGGACACGTATCGCGAAATTGTTGGCCGTTCGGGCGATCAGGTGCGCGCCGATGCAAAAAGCTGGGGCCGCGCATGACCTGCCGGGATTTGAAGATCAACATTGAGCGTCTGATGGGCCGCCTTCGGGAACTGGGCGCAATCGGTGCTTTGCCGGGGGGCGGGTGCTGTCGTTTGGCGCTGAGCGATGGAGACCGCCGCGGGCGTGATCTGGTAAGTGGATGGATGCGCGATCTGGGGCTTGAGGTGTCGGTGGACCGTATCGGCAATGTGGTCGGGCTGCGCCCCGGCAGGGAAAACGGCGCGCCGGTGATGATCGGCTCGCATATTGATACCGTGGCCACTGGCGGGATTTATGATGGCTGTCTTGGGGTGCTTGCCGGTCTGGAAGTGATCGAAACCCTGAACGACGCCGGGATCGTTACCGCGCACCCGCTTGCCGTGGCGTTCTTTACCAACGAGGAAGGCGCGCGCTTTGCCCCCGACATGATGGGCAGTGCGGTGCATCAGGGCGCGCTTGGGCTTGATACGGCGCTGGCCGTGACCGGTATTGATGGCACCACGGTTGGCGATGATCTGCGCCGGATCGGTTATGACGGGTCCACAGAAACCGGAGACTTTCGCGCCCGTGCCTTTGTCGAGATGCATGTGGAGCAAGGCCCGGTGCTGGATGTCGAAGGCACCCGGATTGGCGTTGTCGAGGGTGTGCAGGGCATTTCCTGGAGCGAATTTACCCTGAACGGTGTCGCCAACCATGCCGGAACCACGCCGATGAACATGCGGTGTGATGCCGGGGTTGTCGCCGCACGCATTGCCATCAAGGCACGCGACATCGCAACCGCGATGGGGGGGGATCAGGTGGCAACGGTGGGGGTCATCGATCTGGCCCCCAATCTGGTCAACGTGGTGCCGCAACGGGCACAGATGACGGTTGATCTGCGCAATACCGACGAGGCCCTGCTGAAACTGGCCGAGGCCCGGTTGTTCGATTTTGCCCGTGATGCGGCGGCCAGCGAAGGTGTGGAACTGAAACGCCGCACCCTGGCGCGGTTTGAACCGGTGGTTTTCGCGTCCGGGATGGTTGATCTGATCGAAACCACGGCACGGGGGCAGGGGGTATCGACCCGGCGTATGCCATCGGGGGCCGGGCATGATGCGCAAATGTTCGCGCCCAACTGTCCGACAGCGATGATTTTTGTCCCAAGCAGGGATGGCATCAGCCATAACATCAAAGAATTCACAGAACCCGGTCACATCCGGGCCGGCGCTGACGTGTTGTTGCACGTGGTGCTGGAAAAAGCGTCAAACTGAAGGAACAGGCATGGCAAGGAACATCGTAATCGGTGCGGCGCAACTTGGCCCCATCGCGCGTGACGAACCGCGTTCGTCGGCGATTGCCCGGATGATCGCCCTGATGCGCGAGGCCAGCGGCAAGGGGGTCGAACTGGTGGTTTTCCCGGAACTGGCGCTGACGACCTTCTTTCCGCGCTGGTTCATGGCGGATCAGGCGGATATTGACGCCTTTTTCGAAACCTCGATGCCCGGCCCGGAAACGGCCCCGCTGTTTGAGGTGGCCAAAGAGCTGGGGATCGGTTTTTACCTTGGCTATGCGGAACTGGCCGAGGAAGATGGGCGGGTGCGCCATTTCAACGCCAGTATTCTGGTCGACAAAGAGGGCAAAATTGTTGGCAAGTACCGCAAGGTGCATCTTCCGGGGCACCGCGAACACGAATCGTGGAGACCGTTTCAGCATCTGGAAAAACGCTACTTTGAGACAGGTAATCTGGGGTTTCCCACCTTCAGCGCCTTTGGTGGGACTGTGGGGATGTGCCTGTGCAATGACCGCCGCTGGCCGGAAACATTTCGGGTCATGGGGCTTCAGCAGGCGGAATTGGTGATGCTGGGCTATAACACCCCGGTGCATTACCCCCCGGCCCCCGAGCATGATCATCTACAGGATTTTCACAACCATCTGGTGATGCAGGCGGGGGCCTATCAGAACGGGACATGGGTGGTCGGGGTTGCCAAGGCGGGGCACGAAGAGGGCTGCGATCTGATCGGCGGCACTTGCATTATTGCGCCCACCGGCGAAATTGCCGTCCAGTGCCAGACCCTTGGTGACGAGTTGATCGTGCATACATGCGATCTTGACCGCTGCCGGGAAATCCAGACCAACATATTCGACTTTGCCCAGCACCGCGAACCCGATAGCTATCAGCTGATCACCGCGACAAAGGGCGTGCGCAAACCCAACTAAGCACACTTAACAACAAAGCATCCCGGCGCAGGAACGGGGCAGGGGAAGACGATGACAATCCACATGGAAAGCGAAATCATTGACCGCGAAATCTATGACCGCGCGGTCGGTCAGTTCCGGCAGGCAGGTATCCGGTTGCCGAAGATATCGGAACTGGCCGATCCGCTGGCTTCGCGTGATGAATTCGAGGCGCTGGTGCAACCGGCCGACCCGGATGCCCCGGACGCGCGCAACCTGTTCCGCGTACACTGGCACAACGGGCCCGATCGCACGTCCCTGCAAGAGGTGCCTGCGCATCTGGTGCTGCCGCCGGAACTGACCGGGGTAAAGGCAAAGATCGTGGTGGCACTGGGCAATCGTTTCCCGATGATCCGTGCCCACAAGGTGCTGGCCGCCTATGGCTGTCTGGTGCCGCGGCTGGTCACCGGCCAGTTCGATCTGGCGGGCAATCGTGCGGTATGGCCGTCCACCGGCAATTACTGTCGCGGCGGTGTTGCCATCTCGCGGATTCTGGGCTGTCGCAGCTTTGCCGTCCTGCCCGAAGGCATGAGCCGCGAGCGGTTTCAGTGGCTGGAAAGCTGGGTCACCAAACCGGGCGACATCGTGCGCACCCACGGCACCGAAAGCAACGTCAAGGAAATCTATGACGCCTGCCATGATCTGGCAAAAAACCCCGAGAACGTGATTTTCAACCAATTCAGCGAATTCGGCAATTACATCGTTCACCGCGCCGTCACCGGCCCGGCGCTTGAACGTATTTTTGATGCGCTCAACACCAGCGGCAATTTGCGTGCGCGCGCCTATGTGTCTGCCTCGGGGTCGGGCGGCACACTGGCGGCCGGGGATCACCTGAAACAGCGGCTTGGTATGCGTATCTGTGCTGTTGAGGCGTTGGAATGCCCGACGATGCTGAATAACGGTTATGGGGAACACAATATTCAGGGTATCGGGGACAAACACATTCCCTTTATCCATAACGTGCTGAACACCGATTATGTGGTGGCGGTCAGTGACAAGGCGTCAGATGCGCTTAACCTGGTATTCAACACCTCGGCCGGGCGGCGCTATTTGGCGCAGCGCACCGGTCTGGGACAAGAGGCGCTTGCCGATCTTGCCGATCTTGGGCTGTCCTCAATCGCCAATGTGCTGGGGGCGATCAAGATGGCAAAGTACATGGACCTTGGGCCTGATGATGTCGTGCTGACCGTGGCGACCGACGGGGCCGAGATGTATGGCACAGAGATCACCAAGACCAAGGCAAACACCTATGGCGGCGAATTCGGAGAGTTGGCGGCGGCAGAGGCCTTTGGGCGTTATCTGATGGGCGCGACCACCGACAACATGCTGGAGATGAGCCGGCGAGACCGCGAACGGGTGTTCAACCTTGGCTATTATACCTGGGTTGAACAGCAGGGCGTGGCGCTTGAGGATTTTGATGCCCGGCGCGATCCTGAATTCTGGGACCGGCTTATGGATGCGGTGCCTGTCTGGGACCAGATGATTGACCGGTTCAACGAGGCGGCGGGCACCGGAGGATAAGACTGGGGGGTAAGGCCAGCCACCCCGGTTTCGGCGCCAACCCTGCCGGGTCGCCTGCTGGTTCAGCCGGTCCAGTCCAGATCGGAAATGCGGATCCAGCCGGACAGGATGATACCCGAGATCACCGCCCATAATAGCGTGGCGACCAGGGTGGTGATGATCGCCTTTTTCTTCAGGTGGTGATGCACGGGGGCACCGGCCTGGGTGCCCGGCTCGATCGTGCCCAGATCGCCCTGGGTCTGGATGCGGATGGGCAGCGCGACAAAGAAGGTCATGAACCAGATGACCGCGTACAGAACAAGTGCCGATGTGATGGCCATAAGGTGTGTTTCCTGTCGTGAATGCCAGCCCCAAGGGTACTGCCGGGCAGATATCAGAGTAAAGAGCGGGCCAAAATAAAGATCAGGCCAGAATATAGATCAGGCCTGTTCCAGTTCGATCAGGCAACCATTGAAATCCTTGGGATGCAGGAACAGCACCGGTTTGCCATGTGCGCCGATTTTCGGCTCTCCGGTGCCCAGAACCCGTGCGCCGGTTTCCAGACGATGGTCGCGCGCGGCGATGATGTCGTCCACCTCGTAACAGATATGGTGCATCCCCCCGGACGGGTTCTTGGCCAGAAAGGCGTTGATCGGGCTGTTTTCGCCCAATGGGTACAGAAGTTCGATCTTGGTATTGGGCAGTTCGATGAACACCACCGTGACACCGTGATCGGGTTCGTCCCGGGGTGCGCCCACCTTTGCCCCCAGCGCGTTGCGGTATTGTTCGGATGCGGCTTTCAGGTCGGGAACGGCAATGGCAACGTGGTTCAGTCGGCCAATCATGGCAATCTCCTTTGGCACTTGGTCAGGCGGGGTTATGCGGGCATGACCGGCCAAGAGCAAGTGGGCCAAGAATAAGTGGGCCAAGGCCGGGTTTGCAAGGCAGATGCGTTTGCCGGGAATGCCAGCTTAATAATAACTCGACGGGCTTTAACCAATCGTTAGCCAGCTTGGCCTAGCTTTGAGGGTGATTGACGAGAGGAGCTGCCCCATGGATGATTCGGACCCCTTTGCCGGCCCCAACCGGTTGCCTACGCCCAACCGCCCGTTGCTGGGGCTGACTATCCTTGTGGTCGAGGACAGCCTTTTTGCCTGCGAGGCGATGCGCCTGCTGTGCCTGCGCAGCGGCGCGCGTATCCGGCGGGCGGATTGCCTGAAATCGGCACGCCGCCATTTGCAGATATACCGCCCATCAGTGATCATTATCGATCTGGGCCTGCCGGATGGTTCGGGCGAAGATCTGATTTACGAGTTGGCCAACAAGGTGCCGCGGGTGGGGGTGATCCTGGGCACATCCGGTGATGATTTTGCCGAAGATGCGGCAATAGCTGCCGGGGCGGATGGTTTCCTGTCAAAGCCGGTTTTGTCACTGGCCGCGTTTCAGCACGAGGTTCTGTCGCACCTGCCGGGGGATCGTCAGCTGACTGGGCCAAGGCAGGTGTCGGATGAGGTGATATATCCCGATCCGCTGGCGTTTCAGGATGACATGGCACATGTGGCCGACGTGCTAAGCGATCGGAGCGACGGCAAAACCCTGGATTACGTGGCGCAGTTTGTTGGCGGTGTGGCGCGCAGTGCGCAGGATTCCGCCCTGGCCGCGGCCGCGGCCGGGTTGGCCCGATCACGGGCATCGGGCGCGCCGGTGGGCACCGATACGGCCCGTATTGCCGGGCTGGTACAGGAACGACTGGAACACAAGAGGGCTATTTAGAATGTTCGTAACCTTGATGATTACACTCTGCGCACTGGCAATTTCGCTTTATGCGCAGGCGTGGCTGGCGGCACGTGAAATACGGCGCCATCGCAGCCTTAGGGGCGCGCCCCCCACGGCCCGGTTTATGGTCCTGAGGGGTGATCCTAAAGATCTGGGTCTGAGGCCCCCCGGACCAGCCGGGTAAGTTTACTTAGGCGTTCGATCTGACGGCCCGTTTCGTCAAAATTGGCCGGGTCCAGCCAGACCCGGAATGCTTCCTTGAGGGCGGGCCATTCGCTGTCGATGGCGGCAAACCAGGCGGTGTCGCGGTTGCGGCCCTTGACCACCATCATCTGTCGGAACACGCCTTCAAAACTAAGGCCCAGGCGTTGCCCGGAAATTCGGGAGGGCCGGTTCAGGGCGTTGCATTTCCATTCATAGCGGCGATATCCGGCGTCAAACGCCCAGGCCATCATCAGCGCCATTGCCTCGGTTGCGGCGCGGGTGCGTTGCAGGGCAGGGGCATAGTTTATGTTACCAACCTCGATCGAGCCAGCGCCCGGGTTTATGCGCAAAAAGCTGGCCACGCCTTCGAACTGGCCGGTTTCAAGGTTCTTGATGGCATAATACAGATGGCCCGGATCAGCCACGGTGTCGCGCACCCACCGGTGATATTGCGCGGCAGAGTGGAACGGCCCGTAGGGCATGTAATCCCAAAGGGTATCATGGCCCTCATAGGCGCGAAACAAAAGGACGGCGTGGGCCTCGGCGTCAAGTGGCTCAAGGGTGGTATAACGCCCGCGCAGCACATCGCCCGTGGGGGCGGGGGGCGGTGTCCAGTTATCGACACGCGGGCCGACGGGGCGGTCTGGGTTCAATATGGTCATGGGCACAATCTAGGCCAGATCAGCCCCCCTGAACAAGAGGGTTTACCGGGTGATGCCAGGATCGTGCCCCATATCAAGTCCCGGAAATACCGCGCCTTCAAGAACCTGACGGCCAAGGCCGGTCATCGCCCGCATGATCCAGGCGGCGGGCGCGCGAACATCCCCCGTCGGCATGAGATCACGGCGCTGGTAAAGGGCGGATTCCTCCAGCCCCGGCCAGTCGCCCAGAACCCGCCCGCCACGAATGGCCCCGCCCGCCAGCACCATTGCCCCGCCGGTGCCATGGTCGGTGCCCCCGGTGCCGTTGACCCGCACGGTCCGGCCAAATTCGGTCATGGCGACGATCGCGGTTTTTTGCCAGATATCCGCGCCCAGTTCCCGCTGAAGGGTCAGGATCGTGTCGGACAGGGCCGTCAATGCCCCCTTTAGCGCCCGTTGCTGACGGTTATGCGTGTCCCATCCAGTGATCGAAAAGGATGCGATCCGGGTATCGCCCCGCAATTGCCTGGCGGCAAAGCTGGCCACCTTGATGTGGGCCTTGCCACGGGTTTTGGCCGGGACCGACATTTGCATGTTGCCCATGGTGCCCATGCCGCCCGCCCCCGGCAGGGTGGCGTCATCCCCCACACCCCCGTCCGACAGCATCAGCGCCTCGGACAGGGCGGCGTGAAAGGCCGGGTCGTCCTGCATCACCAGTTCCGCCAGGTGAGCCGCTTGCGGGCTTATCTTTAGGGTGGCGTCCGGCGACCAGTCCGCCACATGGGCCGGGCCGGCCAGCACCTTCATTTCGCCCTGACCGATTGCAAAGGCGGTGCGTGCCTCGGCCCCCGGTGCATTCTGCAACATCCGGTTCAGCCATCCGTCGCGCGCCCCGCTCAGCGAAGGGGTTCCCGCCTCGAGCAGGTCCTGCCCGTCGAAATGGCTGCGCTTGTTGCGATAGGGCGTGGCAACCGCATGGACAAATCCCAGGTCGCCCCGGTTCCACAGCGGGATCAGCGGTGCCAGCCCCGGATGCAGCGAAAAGAAACCATCCAGATCATGGGCCCCGTTATTTGGCCCGCCGCCAAGTTTAGCGCGCAGCGCATGATAATCCGGCGCGCCCCATGGCTGAACCACATCCAGCCCGTCCATGCCACCCCGCAGGATAATGACCACCAACCGCCCGTCCCAGGGGGCCGCGGCAAAGCTGAGGGGGGTCAGCAGCGGGCTGGCCGCGCCACAACAGCCGATCAGCGCAGCGCGGGTCAAAAGTGAGCGGCGGGTCAGGTTAACGGGCATTGGGGGCTCCTTTTTTATCGGCTTTTATCGGCGCTGAAATGCGGGGCTGGCCAGAACCAGCCCGATCGCGTCAGATTTACTTTCGGCTGAGCGGGCGGCGAAATGTACCGATGGCGGCGCGCTTGCCCCCAGTGCAGAGGTCACGAATTCGCGCGGGTCCGGCAGGTCCGGGCGCAGCCGTTGCGGCACGCTTAACGCCCAACGAAGCCGCGTGGATACCCCTTGCGGGGTGATCCAGGCCGCGTCGTCCTCGGGCCAGCCATCCGGTCCATTCGGATGCTGCCAGGGTTGGCCCATCAATGCCAGTGGCCCCAGAAACAGCCGCCGAATGGCGCGCGGATCGGCCCCGCCAACCTGCTTTGGGGCCGGCACCAGCGCCCGACAGGCCGAGGCGATGAAATCAAGGGGTGGTTTGACATTCCCCCCCCTTGCTGCATCCCCGGCCATAATATTTTCGGCGACTGCCCAGCCAGAGGGATGTTCCAGAAGGGCGGCATAGACCGCCATCAGGTTGCCGCCGGTATCCACATACCGCCCCGCGATATGCTGAATCAGGTCCGGGTCGGGCGTGTCGGACACGAAATGCACCGCCAGTTTGGTCGCGATATGGTGCGCCGTGGCCGGATGTACTGCCAGATCACGCAGCGATTGCAGGACCGGTTCCAGGGTTGCCGGGTCTGTGCCATATGTTTTGCCCAGTATGGTTTCCGGTCCCGGTTCGGCCAGTTTCGCCTGAAACCTGAAATCAGTGTCCCGCGAAAAGCTGAGCCCGGTGAACAGTTCGGCCAGTTGGCGCACATCGCCCTGCGAATAGGGGCCACCTACCCCCAGGGTATGCAGTTCCAGCACCTCGCGGGCCAGGTTTTCGTTCAGCCCCCGCCGTTTTTTGCTGTTGGTGGCAACCTTGCTGCCCGGTCCGACCGATACGCCCTGATCCAGATAGTGCAGCATCAGGGGATGGGTGGTTGTGGCGATCAGCATATCGGCGAACTGGCCAGAGATATTCGGGCGGATTGCCTCTTCTATGTAAGGTGTCGTGGCAAATTTAAGGAGCGGGTTCTTGCCCATGGCCGTAAAGTGATCGCCCCAGAACGCCACCAGCCGTTCGCGGAACCCCTGTTCTGTATGGACCCAGCGTTGCAGGGATTGCACGAACCATTGGCTGCCTTGCTTTGCCGAGTCCCGCCTGAGGGATTTGATCTGTGCATTCAGGTCGCTTTTATCGCCGGATTTGCG
>DAOUPC010000136.1 GCA_030626365.1 Paracoccaceae bacterium | reverse complement strand
ACCACATGCTCTGCCGTGATCACCACCTGTTCATCCGAGGGCACCAGATTGCCCCCCTTCTCGACCATCTTCGTGCAGGTCACTTCCCATGCTTCACCGGTCCAGTGAAATCCGTCCGCTTGCCACTTTCGCTCGATCACCGCACCACGCTGGCGCGCACCCTTGGCCATCGCCTGCGTGACATCCGCCGGGTTAATATACCCATCGGTGTTGTGATACAGCGCCCCCTTAAGGTCGTCGGTACGGATCAGCGGCCAGCGTTCGCTGATCTGTGCAGGTGTCAGCCACTCATAGGGCACATCGCAGGTTTCGGCGGTCGAGGCATACAGCATGTACTCATCCATCCGCTCCTGCGTCTGGGCCATGCGCAGGTTTCCAACCACGGCAAACCCGGCATTCAGACCGGTTTCGGCCTCAAGCGATTTATAGAACTCGACCGAATACTTATGAATATGGGTGGTCGCATAGGACATGTTGAACAGCGGCAACAATCCCGCCGCATGCCATGTGGACCCGGACGTCAGTTCATCCCTCTCCAGCAGCATCACATCATCCCAACCGGCGCGGGCCAGATGATAGGCAATCGACGTGCCAACGGCACCACCGCCGACAACCAGTGCTTTTACGTGGGTTTTCATGCGCCCGTTCTCCGGCTTGCTCCTGTTTCAACCGGATTATGCCAAAGACCTCGTCCCTGCACCAAGTCCATCCGACCCAAAACGTCGCAAAACCGACCTGAGCGTCGTGCAGTTTGAGTATTTTTTACAAGAAGAAGCCAAAGACCCCGCCCCGGCTTCTTCTGTTCTTAAATATCCCCGCCGGAGGCCACGTGCCGCAGGCGCGTTCCCCCTTTGCTAAGGCGTCAGAATCTTACCCGGATTCATGATGCCCTGTGGATCAAGCGCCGCCTTGATCGCCGCCATATACCGTGTCGCCGGACCCAGTTCTTTTTGCAGATAAGGGCGCTTACCCTGCCCAATACCGTGTTCCCCGGTACAGGTGCCATCCAACGAAATCGCCAGATCGTTCAACCTGCCGACAAAGTCTTCGGCCCGGGCAATTTCGGCCTTATCCTGCATGTTGACCAACAATGTGGTGTGAAAGTTCCCGTCCCCCACATGCCCGACAATCATACCGGTCAGGTCCAGTTCCGCCACCATGTCATTCGACCCGGCCACACATTCCGCCAGCCGTGAAATAGGAACGCAGACATCCGTGGCAAAACCGGTCGCGCCGGGCCTAAATTGCAATGCGGCCCAGTAATAGTCGTGCCGCGCCTTCCATAGCCGGTTCCGCTCTTCCGTGTTCGTGGTCCATTCAAACCCGGTTCCGCCGCATTCTTCCGCAATCTCGCCAAATGCTGCTGATTGCTCGGCCACGCTGGCTTCTGAGCCGTGAAACTCCAGCAACAACAGCGGGGCTTCTGGCAAATCCATCTTGGAGTACGCATTGACCGCCTGCACCGACATCGTGTCCAGCAACTCCATTCTGGCCACGGGAATTCCGTATTGAATGGTCATCATGACCGCATGGCACGCGGCATCGACCGTTTCAAACGAACACCGTGCCGAAGACATCGCCTCGGGGATGCCCTGCAAACGCAGAGTGATTTCGGTGATCAGGCCCAATGTGCCCTCGGACCCGACCATCAGACGTGTCAGGTCGTACCCGGCAGATGATTTCTTGGCCCTTTGCGCGGTTCGGATAACCTCGCCATCCGCCATGACCACCTCAAGGGCGATCACATTGTCCTTCATCGTGCCATAGCGCACCGCATTGGTCCCCGAGGCCCGCGTTGCCGCCATCCCCCCCAGCGACGCATTGGCACCGGGGTCGATCGGAAAGAACAGGCCCTGATCACGCAGATGCACGTTCAGATCCTCGCGGGTGACGCCGGGTTGCACGATGCAATCCAGATCCCCGGCATTGACGGCCAGTATCTGGTTCATCTGGCTGACATCCACTGAAATCCCACCGGCGGGCGCGTTCACGTGCCCCTCAAGCGAGGTGCCGGTGCCATAGGGGATGACTGGCACGCCATTGGCGGCACAGGTCTTGATGATCTCGGACACCTCTTGCGTCGAGGTCGGGAATACCACCGCATCGGGCGGCTGGTTTTCGATCCAGGTGGTGGTGTGCCCGTGCTGTTCACGGACCGCCTGCCCGGTCTGCAACCGATCACCAAAACGCTGTTTGAGGATGCCAAGCGCGGCCTTGATACCCGCCTCATTACGCGGCAGCGACATTGCCTGAACCATATGCCTGTTCTCCTTCGTTATTCGCCCAGCGCGATGCCCTCGCGGCGTGGGTCCGCCCCGCCCTGCAACCCGTCACCGCCAATGGCGATGGCATGCAGGCCGGAATTCAGATCGCGTACCTTAACCTGATATCCCAGCGCCTCAAGGTCGCTTTTAAGAGGTTCGGCGCTGGTTCCGGCCTCAAGGTCATAGGTGCCAAAACGGTTGACCGCATGGCCCATCCCGATCGCCTGTTGCACATCCATGCCCCAATCGGCCCAGGCGATGATCGCGCCGGCCACATAGCCGATGATCCGACTGCCGCCGGGGGACCCGATGGCCAGCACCGGCGCGCCGTCCTTCAGCACAATGGTCGGGGCCATCGACGACCGTGGTCGTTTGCCCGGTTCCAGCCGGTTGGCAATGGGCACGCCGTCACGATGCGTGCGAAACGAAAAATCGGTCAGTTCATTGTTCAGCAAGAACCCCCGCACCATCAGGCGCGACCCAAAGGCGTTTTCCACCGTCGTGGTCATCGACAATACGTTGCCATACCCGTCAACGATCGAGATATGCGAGGTGGACGGCAGTTCAATTGCCTCGTCGTCGGCCCAGTTTGCCGCGTGGTCAAACGCGGGGTTGCCGGGGGCCACACTGGTCAGTGCACGATCCCCATCCAGCAACCCGGCCCGTTCGGCCAGATAGGCCGGATCGACCAGCCCCTTGGTTGGCATCGGTACAAAGTCACTGTCGGCCATGTACCGGCCCCGGTCGGCAAAGCTCAGGCGTGACGCATCACCAATCAGCCGCCACGCCTTTGCGCTGTCCGGGCCAAGGGCTGCCAGATCGAAATGGTCCAGTTGCCCCAGTATCTGCCCGACACTTAGCGCGCCGGATGATGGCGGACCCATGCCGCAAACCTGAAAGGCGCGGTAGGCCACACAAACCGGGTCACGCGCGCGCACCTGATAAATCGCCAGATCGCGGGCCGACAAAACGCCGGGGTTGCCGGGGGCATCGTTTACAGCGCGCACAATATCGGCGGCGATCGCCCCGGTATAAAAGCCGTCCGGCCCAAGCATGGCCAGCGCCCGCAAGGTATCGGCATAGGCCGGGTTACGCAGGTGATCGCCCGCCTGCAAGGCAACGCCGCCCGGCAAAAAGTAATCAGCCGTTGCCGGGAACCGCGCCAGACGGTCCGCATCATGTTCAACAAGCCCCGCAAGGCGCGGCGACACCGCAAAACCCTGTTCGGCAAGGGTAATTCCGGCACCGAACAGCCACGGCCAGGGCATCCGACCCCACCGGCGATACGCCTCGCCCATCAGGGCCGGCGTGCCGGGCGTGCCAACCGAACGCCCCCCCACCACCGCATCGTAAAATTTTAACGCCACACCATCCGCGTCCTGAAACAGACGCGGGGTCGCGGCCAGTGGCGCGGTTTCACGCCCGTCCAGCGTACTAAGCTGCCCCGTGGCCGCATCGTACCAGACCAGAAAGGCCCCACCACCAAGGCCGGATGATTGTGGCTCGACCAGACCCAGAACGCTTTGCACCGCGATCATCGCATCGGCGGCACTGCCACCGGCACGCAAAATATCGGCCCCCGCCTGAACCGCCAGCGGGTTGGCGGCGGCGATCATCCAGTTATCTGCGGTTACGGGGCGGCCCTGTGCCTTGGCATCCAATGCGGCAGCAATTGCCGGGGACAGTGTTTCAAAGCCGCCGCCCGTCGCCGGTTCGGGGGCCACAAAATCCGCCGCCTGCTGGGCAACTGCGCCCCCACCTGCGACCAGCAAGGCGCAGATCATTAGCCAGAATTTCCGCATATTCCCCCCTTTACAGCCCAAAAGGCCGCTTACAGCATCGACGGCACCACCTGATCAGGCGGGCGGTGTCCGTCCTCGAAGGTCTTGATGTTGATGATCACCTTTTCGCCCATCTCGATCCGCCCCTCAAGCGTGGCCGATCCCATATGCGGCAACAGAACCACGTTCTTCAACTCGCGCAGGCGCGGGTTGATATCGGTGCCATGTTCATACACATCCAACCCCGCCCCGGCAATTTCGCCAGCCCGCAGCATCCGGGTCAGCGCGTTTTCATCAATCACTTCACCGCGCGAGGTGTTGACGATCACCGCGCTGGGTTTCAGCAGTTTCAGCCGCCGGGCATTCATCAGATGAAAGGTGCTGGGGGTCGACGGGCAGTTGATCGAAATCACATCCATCCGGGCAACCATCTGGTCCAGACTGTCCCAATAGGTTGCCTCAAACGTCTCTTCGACCTCGGGTCTCAGGCGTTTGCGGTTGTGGTAATGTATCTGCATGCCAAACGCCGCCGCCCGGCGCGCCACGGCCTGGCCAATCCGGCCCATGCCCAAAATGCCCAGACGCCGCCCACCGACACGCCCCCCCAGAAACGCGGTCGGGGCCCAGCCCTGCCAGTCGCCCTTCTGCATCACCGCCAGCCCTTCGGGGATACGGCGCGTCACTGCCAGTATCAGCGCCATGGCCATATCGGCGGTATCATCGGTCAGCACGCCGGGTGTGTTGGACACAAGAATGCCCCGCTGGCGCGCCGTGGCCACATCGATATGGTCCACCCCGGCCCCATAATTGGCAATCAGGCGCAGTTTTTCACCCGCCTGCGCCAGCAACCCCGCATCAATGGTATCGGTCACGGTCGGCACAAGAATATCAGCCGTTTTCACCGCCGTGACCAGTTCTGACCGGGTCATCGGCGTGTCATCTTCGCGCAGTTTGATGTCAAAAAGTTCGCTCAGCCGGGTTTCCACCTCGTCGGGCAACCGTCGCGTCACGACAACACTCAGACGTTCTCTTGGCAAATCCGCTCTCCTATCGCTTTTCAAACTGCTGGTCGTCATGGCATCGTGGCGCAGGAACAGGCGGGGCACAAGAACCCAACGGAATTACACGCGTAAATAACGCAGCCTTTTTCACGACAAAGCAGATGGACAGGCAAGCAGTGACAGTTTCAGATAAATGGGAACAGCGGGCAGCGTATTTTGCACGGGCGGTGGTTCTGGGCCTGTTGCTGATCCCGGTCATGGCCACGGACGGGCAGGCAGGCGGCAAAACCGACCGGGGGCCGGTGACCAACCTGCCCCTGCCAAGATACGTGTCGATGAAATCCACCGAAGGCAACGTGCGGCGCGGGCCATCCCTTAGCCACCGTATCGACTGGGTGTTCAAACGGCGCGACATGCCGTTGCAGGTCACCGCCGAACATGGCCACTGGCGCCGGGTACAGGACCGCGACGGTGCCGGAGGCTGGGTGCATTATGTGCTGTTGTCGGGGGTTCGCACGGTTCTTGTGGAACAGGATATGTTGCAGGTTTATGCCCGGCCCGACCCAAAATCGCCGGTATCTGCCGCATTTGAACTGGGCGTTATTGCCCGCCTGGGAAGTTGCACCAAAGGGTGGTGCCGCATTTCCGCAGGTGGTTATCGCGGCTGGGCCAGCAAAGAATCCCTGTGGGGTGTCATGCCGGGCGAATTGCGCGACTAGGATCAGGGTCAGGACCCAAGGGCCGCGCCCTGGCGGGTTTCTTCGCGTGCGCACAATTACACGAATGTTGGTGATTTTGGTTTGGGGCGGAATGCTATAGCCTTGGCCACAACCTTACACGCACCACCACGCATCACAAAGGGCACCACCATGAAAGCCATCACCTATCGCGCCTTTGGCCCGGCCAGCACTGTTTTGTCACTGGATGAGGTCAACAACCCAGCCCCCGGCCCCGGAGAGGTGCAGGTCGATCTGGTCTATTCCGGCGTTAACCCGTCAGACGTAAAATCCCGCGCAGGGGCAAGGGCGGGGGTCAGCGAACTGCCCTGGCCGGTCATCATACCGCACAGCGACGGCTCCGGGGTCATTTCGGCCATCGGTGCGGGGGTCGCACCCGAACGGCTGGGTCAGCGGGTGTGGGTCTGGAATGGCCAGTGGCAACGCCCCCACGGGACAGCCGCCAGCCAGATCACCCTGCCGGAAGGTCAGGCCATAGAACTGCCCGATAATGTGGACATGGCCACCGGCGCGACACTGGGCATACCGGGGCTGACGGCCTGTTTCACGGTGTTCAGCAACGGGGATGTGACAGGCAAGACCGTGCTGGTGCAGGGCGGGGCCGGCACCGTTGGCTATCTGGCGGTTCAACTGGCCAAATGGGGTGGCGCGCGGGTGATTGCCACCACAAAAGGCACGGGAATGGGCCGGGCCACACAGGCGGGCGCAGATGCGGTTCTGGAATATGATGACCCTGATCTGGTCGCGCGGATACTGGCGGCAAACGGGGGTAAACCGGTCGATCATATCGTTGAGGTGGAATTCGGCCAGAATGCTGCGACAGATACGGCCGTCATCGCCGAGAACGGCCATATCACCGCCTATGGATCAGCCCGCGACATGACCCCGGCCCTGCCGTTTTATCCGCTGATGTTCAAGGCCGTGACCCTGCAAATGGCGCTGGTCTATATCCTGACGCCAGCACAGCGCGCCGCAACCATTCAGCGCCTGAACGCGGCCCTGACATCAGGTGCCCTGACATGCCCGGTCGAACAGATATTTGACCTGGCCGATTGCGCCGCGGCCCATATGGCGGTCGAGGCAGGTGGGCGAAGCGGCGCAATTTTGGTGCAAACCGGCCCGGAACCGGGCTGATTTCATAACGGATCAGGTCTCTGGCTGGATCTCTGCGTTATCTACCCGCACGGCGGCGAACTTGAACTCGGGTATCTTGCCAAACGGGTCCAGCGCCGCATTGGTCAGGATATTCGCTGCGGCCTCGACATAGGCGAAGGGCAGGAACACGTTATCTTGTGCCACCGCCCGGTCGGCGCGCACCATCACCGTGACGCTGCCACGCCGTGTGCGCAGGCGAATCATCCCGCCGGGTCTGATCCCCATGCGCCGCAACGTGGCCGGATGCATTGAACAGTTCGCCTCGGGTTCGACCGTGTCCAGCACATGTGCCCGCCGGGTCATTGTGCCTGTGTGCCAGTGTTCAAGCTGGCGACCGGTGATCAGCACAAACGGATATTCTGCATCCGGGGTCTCGTCCGGGGAAATCACATCTGCCGGGGTGAACCGTGCCCGGCCATTCGGGCGCGGAAACCCGTCGCCAAACACGATCGGTTGGCCCGGATCATCGGGGGAAAGCGACGGATAGGTCACAGTGGCCTTTTCCAGCCGTTCCCATGTGATGTTATCAAGCGACCCCATGTTCTGCGCCATCTCGGCGAACACCTGTTTGGGGTGCGTGT
>DAOUPC010000199.1 GCA_030626365.1 Paracoccaceae bacterium | reverse complement strand
CGATACGGTGATCGTGGTGGCCACGGGCGGCAATGTGGACCCGGATGTCTTTGCCCGGTCGCTGGAAACTGTCACCGCTTAATTCATTGACTATCCGAGGGCAGTCAATGGCGCAGCAAGGGCAGCGCCAACTCGGGGCGCGTCACTTTTATACACCCTGATTGTGGACACGGCTGTTGAAACACCTGATTTCATGCGTCAAAATCAGCCAATGACCCAAACGAAAACAGCGCCGCTTGACCCCGCCCGTACCAACTGGGCCGCTGTCCTGATGGCCACGTTTGCCGGGGCAACCGTGGCGTTGCAGATCGGCAAGGCGGCGGCCAGCCTGCCATTGCTGCGTGATGAATTCGGGGCGGATGTCACATCGCTTGCGCTTTTCGTCTCACTGGTCAGCATCGTTGCTGCCGTCGCGGGCATGGCCTTTGGTCTGCTTACCCGGCGGATCGGCCTGCGCCGCGCCGCCCTGATTGGGTTGGGCGGGGTGGCGGCGGGGTCGGCCACAGGGGCCATGGCCCATGACCTGCCGGCCCTTTTGGGCAGCCGATTCATCGAGGCGCTGGGTTTTGCCCTGTGCACAACATCCCTGCCCGTACTGGTCCAGAGGGCCACGGCCCCGCATGAAAAATCGCTGACACTGGGGGTCTGGGCGACCTGGCTGCCGGTTGGTATCGCCATTGCCATGGCGCTGGCCTTTTTCACACTGGACAGCCTTGGCTGGCGGGGAATGTTCTGGTTATCCGCCCTTTTGCCACTGATGGCGCTGCTGGGCCTGTTCCGCATCATCCCTGCTGGCCAGCCCATACCCGCGACCCAAACCAGCGGGCAACTGCGCCAGGTGCTGCGGCCAAGAGTGGTGGTGACGGCGGCGATTTTTGTGATGTTTTCCGCCGCCAATCTAATTGTGGTTGGCTTTTTGCCCACCCTGCTGGTGGATGACTTTGGCATCAGCAGCAGGGATTCTGCGGTTTACCTATTTTTCTCCATGTTGCTTTTGTTGCCCCTGAACGTGCTGACTGGCCGTCTTATGGATGCCGGTTGCCGCCTTTGGGTTCTGCTGTTTGGGGCCTTTCTGATCATGGGGGTGGCGTCATTCACGCTTTATGCTCCGGTTGCGCCACCGGGCCTGCGGCTGGCCTGTTTGTTCCTGTTCACGCTGGCAACCGGGGTGCCCCCGGCGGTTATCTGGGCCTCGACCTCGGTTCTGGCCCGCTCGCCCCAAGAGGGGCCGCTGTTGTCGGGGTTGTTTTATCAGGGCGCGGGCATTGGTCAGGTCGCAGGGCCAATCGCGGCAGGGCTGGCGGTCGAATATTTCCATGGCTGGGCCGCGGCGGCCTGGGTCACGATGGGTTGTATCATCACCGCCCTTTTGCTGTCCCTGATAATGGCGCGGCTAAAGCCGTCAGGGGACGGGCCCACCAGCATACGCATGTCGTCCAGATAGGCCTTGGGGCGCATGATATGGCGCATCTTGGCCTCTGCCGCTCTCCTGTTGTGACCCCGGCACAACCCCGGTTTATGACGCCCCCGTGGCCGTTCTGAATTCTTCAGCCATCTGATTGCGCATTTCGAATTTCTGGACTTTCCCGGTCACGGTCATCGGGAATTCGGCAACGAACCGGATATGCCTTGGCACCTTGAAATGGGCGATCTGCCCCTTGCAAAAGGCGCGGATGTCATCACCGCTGGCCTTTGTGCCGTCCTTCAGCTGAATCCAGGCACAGACCGTTTCGCCGAACCGTTCGTCGGGCACCCCGAACACCTGCACATCGCGAATATCAGGATGGGTATAAAGGAATTCTTCCACCTCGCGGGGATAGATATTTTCGCCACCCCGGATGATCATGTCCTTAAGGCGTCCGGTAATGTCGACATAGCCATCAACGTCCATCACCGCCAGATCACCGGTATGCATCCAGCCCGCCGGGTCGATCGACTGTTCGGTCTTTTCCTTGTCGTCCCAGTATCCCAGCATCACCGAATAGCCGCGCGTCAGAAATTCACCCTGCTGACCGCGCGGCAATACGCGCCCTGCCTCGTCGATGATCTTGACCTCGACATAGGGGTGAATCTGACCAACCGTCGATACCCGCTTTTGCACCGGATCGTCAGTTTTTGACTGCATGCTGACCGGGCTGGTTTCGGTCATGCCATAACAGATCGTCACCTCGCCCATGTGCATTTCGGTGATCACCCGGTTCATCACGTCCGCCGGGCAGCTTGATCCGGCCATCACGCCGGTGCGCAGGGTCGATATGTCGTGATCGCCAAATCCTGGGTCTTCCAGCATGGCAATGAACATGGTCGGCACACCGTAAAGGGCGGTGCATTTTTCCGCCGCCGTCGCCGCCAGCGTGCCGGCGGGGTCAAACGCCTCGCCGGGGAAGACCATGCAAGACCCATGGGTGATACAGCCCAGAACCCCCATCACCATGCCAAAACAATGATACAGCGGCACCGGGATACACAGGCGATCCTTAGCCGTGAAATTCTGCCGTTCGGTCATGAAATAACCGTTGTTCAGAATGTTGTGGTGGGTCAGCGTGGCACCCTTGGGCCGGCCCGTGGTGCCAGAGGTGAACTGAATGTTGATCGGGTCATCGGGTTGCAGCAGCGGTTGCAGGGCGACCAGTTGCGCCCGGTCTGCATCTGTTGCCAATCCGGCAATATCATCAAACCGCAAACACCCCGCAGGGGCACGGGCCGAAATGGTTATGACACTTTCCAGCGCCGGAAACAGGGCCGATTTCAACGCACCGGGGGATGCGCCGGCCAGTTCGGGGATCAGGTCCTGCACCATTTCCACATAGTCGCTGGATTTGAATGTCTCGGCCAGAATCAGGGCTTTGCAGTCAACCAGTTGCAAGGCGTATTGCAGTTCGTTCAGCCGATAGGCGGGGTTGATATTGACCTGTATCAGCCCAGCGCGCGCAGTGGCGAACTGGGCAATGATCCATTCGGCGTTGTTGGGCGACCACACGCCAACCCGATCACCGGGTTTCAGGCCCAGATGGATCAACCCGGCGGCAAACGCATCCACCTGTTCCAACAATTCGCGATAGGTCCACCGGATACCCTGATGGCCGACCACCAGCGCCTCGCGCTCGCCCCATGTATCGCCAGCGTCCTGAATGGCCTGGCCAATGGTCTTGAACAACAACGGCTTGTCGCTGGTGCCGCACACATAGCTAAGCGCGGTCATGACCTGACAACCCTGGCCAGTTGCCCCCCGGGCAGGGATACGCATGTCTTTTGATTGGTCATTTTACCTCTTCCATTCACCTGGGGCCAGAATGGCGCAGAGCCGCCCACACGTCAAAAGTTTCCCATATAACAGTCGATTTTGGCCTGTAACGTATTTTTCGCGCCATGGTGAACTTGACTGTTGTGGCACCAACCCCCACCCGGGCGGGGGTTGGCAATTATTCAGGGCACCCTTAACGCTGTGACAGGCTCTGCGACAGGCGCATCAGGCGGACCGCTTCGGCACGATACCCGAACGGGTCGTCACCCTTGGCCCCGTTGGCCAGCGTAATCGCCTGATCATAACCCCATTCGCCCAAATATGGGCTGTCTTGCAACAACTGCCCAAACCCGGCAATCGCGGCGGCGAATTGCATGTCAGCGGTTGTCGTACCGCCCGCCCGTATCGGTATTTCGATCAACTGACTTTGCGCCGCACCGGGCTGTTTATAGCGCAGCTTAAGAAACCCAAGCTCATCATCTTCGCCCACGGCCACAGCCCCGGCAGGTTGATACCGCAGCGGGTCCGACAATTGCGCGGGCGACCCAACGGGTGTCACCTCGTAAATTGCCGCTACCGAATGGCCCGCCCCAATGTCGCCGGCATCCACCTTGTCATTGTTGAAATCCTCGCGGCGCAGGATACGGGTTTCATAGCCAATCAGCCGGTATTCCGACACGGCCGCCGGGTTGAATTCGACCTGGATTTTCACGTCATTGGCAATCGGGAACAGCGCGCCGGTGAACTGGTCCACCAGCACCTTTTGCGCCTCGGACAGCGTATCGATATAGGCCGCCTGCCCGTTTCCATTCTGGGCCAGCGCCTGCATCGTTGCATCATCCAGATTACCCCGGCCAAAACCCATGACCGACAGGTAGGTGCCGGTTTCGCGCTTGTCCGCGATAAACCGTTCCAGCGCCTCGGGGTCCGAAAGCCCAACGTTGAAATCGCCATCGGTGGCCAGGATCACGCGGGTCACTTCACCGTCTTCGGCCATGCCCTCGGCCACGGAATAGGCTTGTTGCAACCCTTGCTGACCGGCGGTGGACCCGCCCGCAGACAGGTTATCCAGCGCCGCAAGGATCGCCCTGCGGTCCGTCGCCTTTGTCGGGGCCAGCACCTGACCGGCACTGCCCGCATAGGCGACAATCGCCACCTGATCCGCCTCGCCCAGTTTAGGCAGCATCAATGCCAGGCTTTGTTTCAGCAGGTCCAGCTTGTCGGCACTTTGCATCGACCCGGACGTATCGATCAGGAATACCAGATTAAGGGGCGGACGGTTTTCGACCACCGGGTTGCGCCCCTGAATGGCGATATGCACCAGCTGGGTTTGCGGGTTCCACGGCGTGCCGGTTACGCTCACGGTGGGGCGGAACGGGTGCCCCTCCGCATCTGGTGCCGGGTAATCATAGGGGAAGTAATTGACCATCTCTTCGATCCGCACGGCCCCGTCGGGCGGCAACTGACCCGCCATCAGGGACGACCGGATGACGGCATAGGATGCCGTATCCACATCGATGGAAAAGGTCGAAACCGGGGTTTCAGTTGTGATCTTAAGCGGGTTTGGTTCAGCATCCGGGTAAGCCTCGGATTCGGTCTCGGGCATTTGTGATATCTGGTCGGCAATAGCCCTGGGCGCTTGCTCGCGCCGCATGGCCCGCACCGCGATGCCACCAACCGCCGGCGCGGGCGACATTGCAACAGACGGTTCAATAACCGGTTCGGCAAACAGGGTACTGGCCATTTCGTCGGCTTCTGCTTCGGCAATTTCGCGGCGCAGGCGCATGTCGGGTTTCACCCTGCCCTTTTCCTGAATCACACGAAGGGGGGCTGGGGGAACGGACAGGCCCAAATCCGGTATTTGCGACCATTGCGGCATAATCACAATCAGACCAACAGCGGCCAGGGCGGTGGTGGCCGTCAGGGCCCCTTTGGTGGAAATCATGGAAAACATATTTGCTACTCCTGTGAACAGGCCCCGTTTGGGGGCATCAGAAGTAAGACGCGCGTCATCCCGCGATCCTTGGAGATCAGCAAAGTTTTTTTGTGCCAGCGTCAGATGTGCGGCCTTTTTGGCCGGATCAGGTGCCGGAGTGGCCGCGTTCAGGGCCGCCTTCAGGTCGTCCAGATCATCGTTCATTCCTGATCCTCCAATTCCCGCTGCGCGCGCAACCGCTT